>JBEKSB010000048.1:0-21694 GCA_049517455.1 Xanthobacteraceae bacterium | reverse complement strand
GTTGGCGAGCTCGTGCGCATCGCCGCGGAGCGGGGCCGCAAGGTGCGGCCAAAGCTCAAGCTCGGCATCTGCGGCGAGCACGGCGGCGATCCCGCCTCGGTGATATTCTGCCACGAGGTCGGGCTCGACTACGTGTCCTGCTCGCCGTTCCGCGTGCCGATCGCGCGGTTAGCGGCCGCCCAGGCCGCACTGGGTAAGTCCGCAAGCTCGACGGCGTAACAACAGTTCCTACGCCGCGACGCCAGCGAGGAAGTCCTCGATGTGCCGGCGGAGATCAGCGACGGCGGTCTCCAACGACTGCGAGGTTTCGCGCACGACCTCAGCCGATACGTATGTCTGGGAGGCGGCGCCGGCGACGTCGCTGAGCACTTCGGCCATCGTCTGCGTCGCTTGTGCCGCGCTCGCGACATTCGAGGCGATGTTGCTGGTCGCGGCGCTCTGCTGTTCGATCGAGGCCGCGACCCCGGAGGCATAGTGCTGGATTTCCTGCATGCGCTGGGTAATGCGCCGGATCGACGCCACGGCGCTCGCCGTGGAGCCTTGCACGGCGAGGATTTGCCCGCCGATCGCCTCCGTCGCTTTGGCGGTTTGGACAGCCAACGATTTGACCTCGGAAGCGACGACCGCAAAACCGCGGCCCGACTCGCCGGCGCGGGCGGCTTCGATGGTCGCATTGAGCGCCAGGAGATTGGTCTGCTCGGCAATGGTCTGAATCAGCTTGACGATATCGCCGATCTTCTGTGCCGAATCCGCGAGCGTTGTCATTTCGCTGTTGGTGGATGTCGCTTCCTCGACCGCTATGTGCACGACGCCGTTGGTTTGCGTGATCTGGCGGGCAATTTCGGCGATGGAGTTCGACAATTCGTCGGTGGCGCCGGCCGCGGTCGTCACCCCGGTCGACGCGTCGTTCGACGCTTCGACGGCGCTCGCCGCGCGTTGCGAGGTGT
Source organism: Xanthobacteraceae bacterium (assembly GCA_049517455.1). Lineage (GTDB taxonomy): Bacteria > Pseudomonadota > Alphaproteobacteria > Rhizobiales > Xanthobacteraceae > BOG-931. Next base: position 20,747 of record JBEKSB010000048.1, on the reverse strand, counting down.
GATTTGAGGCGGCCGAAAGTGTGACCGCGGTCGATTTCATCGATGCCGCGCTGTCACCGAAGGTCTTCAGCAGCGTCTCGACCTCGCCCCGAAATAACGCGATCGCCGCGTCGATGGCGCCCCGGCGCTTTTGTTGCGCGGCCATATCGTCGCGCTGCCGCTGTACGAGCCGCTGTTCGGTAACGTCTTCGTGGGTCGAGACCCAGCCGCCGCCGGGCATCGGCTCGTTGATGGCATGGACCGTGCGGCCGTCGCTGGCTGCGATAACCCACTTCGATGTCTTTCCGGCCGCGATGCTGTCGACGATTTCCTTGCAATATTGCTGCGGATCGAGGGTCAGGAGGCCGGTCTTTTTACGGTGCTCCATGAGCGTCCGCAGCGTGCAGCCCGGCTTCACCACCTCGGGCGAAAGGCCGTACATCCGCACATATTGCCGATTGCAAACGACAATGCGTGCCGCCGCATCGAACATGCACAGGCCCTGCGACATGTAATTCAGGGCGTCCGTTAAATGACGGATTTTCGTTCGCGCCTTCGCGGCCGCAAAGGCGCCTGCGGCCAGGAGCGGTAAAGCGGTGGCGAGGCTGGTCGCCAGGTACGAAAGCAGTGTGGTCGACATTGGCGACGGGGTCCGGACTTGCGGCGAGTATTCCGGGTGCGCGTTGCAGTTTGGTTAACAAATACCGACCAACGCGGCTGCCGTCGCGAGAAGCGAAGCGCTGACGCAATCCATGGACTGCTGTCATGTGGCTAGATTACTTCGCTAAGCTAGCAATCAAGCGCTCGGCAGTGAGTTCCCGGCCCGTTATCAGTGGCATGGGGCTGACTTTGCCCGATTAACGCGTCCGCAAGGTTAACCCCGCAATATTTAAACGTGTCGCATTCGCGCCACTGCAGCAGCGTTTGCTGAAACGGGGAAGCGTCGCGTCTTCAAGCGTGCGCGTGAGGGGTGATGTTAGCGTTGCGTAGCCGGCCGATAGCCGTGTTTTCGGGGCCTTTCTGGTTCAGCGCTCTCTGCACCGTGTTGGCGCCGACCTCGATCGGCTACCAGGACCTTGCCGCCTTGCTCGCGCAGCAGCCGGGCGTTTCAGAACGCTGGCGCGATCATCTGATCGCTTCGCCGTTCGGCACTATTCACGTCGCGACATTCAGCTTTTCCCGTCCGATCGGGACGGCGATGTCAGAACCGATCGGCGCTCAGCCGGTCAATTTCGATCCACGCGCGCTCGACGTGAAAGTTTGGTCGGGGAACGAACCGCCGATGGCGCGCCGCGCGTTGCAAATCGAATACCCGACGGTCAACCGCCGCCTCAAAGGCGACCGCATGGCGTTGCCGCAAAGTTCTCCCGATTCGAATGAACCTGAGAGCCTGGCGCCATTACAGCCGGTCAACGCGCCATCGACGCAGCCCGTGAGCCCGCCCGGGCCCTCCACCGGGCCACGGCCGAAGAATGCCGAACGGCTCGATCCTGCGCCTCTCGCACCGCTGGATGCGCCCATCGAGGCGTTCGGATCTTTGCCGAACACCGAGCCGCAGACCGATGAGATAACCAACACCATTACCCCGCTCTCGGCGGCGCCTGACTTGCGCGACGACGCACGCGACGCGGAAGGCGAAGACGACATCGCCGCGGCCGACAAGCCGCCGGAAATACCCGTAGCCGGCGAGAGCGATCCGCTCGAAGCGGCGCCGTCGCCGTTCACCTCGCTCTCGTTCCTCGACGAGGACGCGTCCGAGCGTAACGCCCAGCTCTATTTCGGGGGCGGCGCTATGGGTTCACGCGGCGGACTGGAACGATGGGCGCCGGGCGCCGAGCCGGTTCTGGTGTCGCCTTCCGTCGATCCGGACATCAAACTTTCCGCTTTGGAAGGGCCCCCGGATGCCGGTCCCGGCGGCGAGACGGTGGCGGGCAAGGACGACGTGAGCCGGCTTACTAGTCCGGCGGAGCGTCTTGCCCTCGCGGGCAGGCCGCGCGCCAAAGCGGAGAAGTGCCTCGCCGACGCCGTCTATTTCGAAGCGCGGGGAGAGCCATTGCGCGGCCAGATGGCGGTCGCGCAAGTCGTGATGAACCGCGTCTTCTCGGGCTACTACCCCAACAATGTGTGCGGCGTCGTCTACCAGAACGCCAACCGGCATCTTGCCTGTCAGTTCACCTTCGCTTGCGAAGGCAAGGATCTAAGCCGTGTCGACGAGCTCGACATGTGGGAGCAGGCCAAGCGCATCGCCAAGGATACGCTCGACGGCAAAATCTGGCTCGCCGAAGTCGGTCATGCCACCCACTATCACGCCTATTGGGTGCACCCGAGCTGGGTTCACGAGATGAAGAAGATGTACCGACTCGGCGTGCACACCTTCTACCGGCCGAGAGCCTGGGGCGACGGATCGGATGCGCCGGTCTGGGGCAATGTGCCGGTTACGTCCAAACCCGCCGGCGCCGCTGCGGAAATTCCAGCGGCCGTAAAGGATCCCGCAGCCGCCAAGAACCCGGAAGCTGCGGTAAAAATTCCCCAAGCCTTGGCATCTCCCGATGGAGCCGCGGCGAAGAACCCGCGCACCGCGAAGCTTTGAAGCGGAACTCGGTGCGGGGCTGATATGCGCGCCGCCGCACCAGCGTGAAGTTTCGTTTGGGCGATCCGCATCGACGCCTTATGCTGCGGATCCTTGCGAAGGCTGCCGGGACTGTCATGACTAGCAGAACTTCCAGCGCCAGCACCGTGTCCGGTTCTTCGCAGTCGAACATGTTGCGGACGCTGTTCCTCGTCGTCGGCTTCGGCTGCCTCATTGCACTCGTATCCAATGGCCCGCGGACAGCGCTCGGCTTCTTCCTCACGCCGCTTTCGAGCGCCAATCACTGGGGACGCGATGTCTTCGCCCTGGCGCTTGCCTTGCAAAATCTGCTGTGGGGCGTCGGGCAGCCGCTCGCCGGCATGATCGCCGACCGCTTCGGCGCGATTCCTGTCATTTGCGCCGGCGCTCTCATGTATGCACTCGGGCTCGCGCTCATGGCGTATTCAACCAGCGCACCGATGCTTGACGTATCGGCAGGTGCGTTGATTGGATTCGGGCTTTCTGGATGCTCCTTCATGATCGTGTTGGCGGCATTCGGAAAAATCGTGCCGATGCAATGGCGCTCGTTCGCTTTCGGAGGTGTTACGGCAGCGAGCTCCTTCGGCCAGTTCCTTTTTTCGCCGCTCGCGGTCGTGCTCATGGACCACTTCGGCTGGCAGCAGGCGCTTGTGATTTTCGCCGTCACCATGCTGACTATACTGCCACTGACGGTGGCGCTGGCGGTGCCGCGCACAGAGGGTGCCAGACGGGGGGCACCGCAATCGCTGCGGCAAGCGCTCGGCGAGGCTTTCGCCCACCGCTCCTATGTGTTGGTGGTGCTCGGCTTCTTCACCTGCGGGTTTCAGATTGCGTTCATCACCGTACACCTGCCGGCCTATCTCGTTGATCGCGGCCTTTCCGCCGAGGTTGGCGGCTGGACGATCGGGGCGATTGGATTTTTCAACATCTTCGGTTCGCTGACGGCAGGCTGGCTCGGCGACCGCATGCCCAAGCGTTATATGCTTTCGTTCATCTATTTCGCGCGAGCCGTGGCGATTCTCGCGTTCATTTGGTTTCCGATCACGCCGGTTACCTGCATTGTATTCGGCGCGGCGATGGGCCTGATGTGGCTCTCCACCGTGCCGCCCACCAACGGCATCATCGCTGTCATCTTCGGCACCCAATGGCTGGCGACGCTGGCGGGCTTTGCCTTCTTCAGCCATCAGGTTGGCGGTTTTCTCGGCGTCTGGCTCGGCGGCGTCGTGTTCGACCGCACCGGCTCTTACAATCCGGTGTGGTGGCTGGCGATCTTGTTTGGTGTTCTCTCCGCGATCATCAACCTGCCGATCGTGGAGAAGCCGGTTGCCCGCATCGCGACTTTGCCGGCCTGAAAAATGACGAACACAGAGGCCGGAGTGAGAGCGTGAGCACATTCAAGGCGATCGTCATCGACAAAGCGGAAGCCGGACAGACGGTCCGGTTTACCGATTTCGACGAAAAGGATTTGATGGACGGCGACGTTACCGTTGCCGTTGAATACTCGACACTCAACTACAAGGATGGGCTCGCGCTTACTGGAAAGTCCCCGGTGGTGCGGCGCTTCCCGATGATCGCCGGCATTGATTTCTCCGGTACGGTTGAATCCTCCTCGCATCCCGGCTGGAAAAAAGGGGACAAGGTTATTCTCAACGGCTGGGGCTTGGGCGAGACCCATCTCGGCGCGTATGCGCAGAAAGCGCGCGTCAAGGGCGACTGGCTGGTGCGGCTGCCGCCGAGCATGAGCGCGCGCGAGGCCATGGCGATCGGCACAGCCGGTTATACCGCCATGCTCTCGGTGATGGCGCTGGAGCGGGCCGGCATCGTGCCGGCGCGCGGCTCAGTGATCGTGACCGGCGCTGCCGGCGGCGTAGGCTCTGTCGCGATCGCGCTGTTGGCCAAGCTCGGCTACACGGTCGTCGCCTCGACCGGGCGGCCGTCTGAAGCGGACTACCTCAAGGGCCTCGGAGCCGCCGAGGTGATCGAGCGCAAGGAACTGGCCGGCGCGCCACGCGCGCTCGCCAAGGAGCGCTGGGCCGGTGGCATCGACGCGGTGGGTTCGACCACCCTCGCCAATCTGCTGTCGATGACGCGCTACGGCGGCGCGGTTGCCGCCTGTGGACTCGCGGGTGGGATGGACTTGCCGACCACGGTCGCCCCCTTCATTCTTCGCGGCGTGTCGCTGATCGGCATCGATTCGGTCATGTGTCCGCTCGCGCTGCGGCAACAGGCTTGGCACCGTTTGGAAACCGACCTCGATCGCGGCAAGATCGCGGCGATGACGAGTGAAATCGGGCTCGCCGATGTCGTCGCTGCCGGAGTGCGGATTGTGGCGGGAGAGGTGCGCGGTCGCATTGTGGTAAAAATTTGGTAATCAGTTCAGAATTTGGCGGGGAAATTCCCTAGAATTTCGACTAGTGTGCGAGGCCTTATGGTAAGGGGACGGTTAAGAAATTTTGCTAACTTCGCCTTCGCGTTGAATGTGGAGTCGCCGATGTTGCTTCGCGTTGCCGTCGTGTGTGCGTGCGTCTTGGGCGCTGCCTCGGCCATTGCCGAGGAGCTTGGACCGGATCAGGCAAGGGCATTCGTCGTCGGCAAGCTGTTTGCCTATACCTGTTTCGACGGTACCGCGGGCATGGGCCGTATCTTTGCCGACGGCTCCGTCGTCGGCACTATCCGGCCAGGTGGCCGCGGCGAAGCGCGTTTCGCCAGCTTGCCGGCCGGTACCATCAAGGTCGAAGGCACATCAATGTGCGCGCACCTTTCCGGCTTGCCGCTTGAGCCATGCTTTAAGGTACAGAAGATCGACTACCGGAGTTTTCGGGGTTCGATTTCCGGCTTGGGCTTTGCTTATTGCGACTTCTCGCAGCACAACCCGCGCGCTCAGATCATAAGCCGAGTGCCCTCGCCAGCTCCCGTGCGCTCGGTGCCGATGGCAACTTTGCGGCCGGCAATAAACGACTAATACGCCGTCACTCCAGCTCGAGCCGGAACGGCGTACCCTCCGAAGCAAGCAATCCACGGCCGATCGTTTCGATCGCTGCGACCATGCGGCCATCGCGGCCGAGCAGGCGGTCGGCGATCGACACGATGCGGATGTTCGGCGTGGCCGTCGGCGAAGCGCGCCGCAACGCCTGCGCGATGCTTTTCTCGTGGCGATGCGGATTGAGTGCGCAGACACTGGCGAAGGCACTCGCGGTCGAGCGGCTGATGCCCGCATAGCAATGCACAACGAGTGGCGCACGCCGATCCCAGCGGCGCACGAACTTCAGGAGGTCGGCAATGTGCTTCTCGTCGGGCATGATGTAACCGTCGAGCGGCGCGGAAATGTCGTGCAGCCGCAACCAAAGGTGGTTTTCCGCGACGACGCCACTCGGCCGTTCGATCCGAGCCTCGTCGCCGATCAGCGACACGACGTGCCGCGCGCCGGTGTCTTCGACCGTCTCATGAAGGCGCGCGAGGGAGCAGACGTGAATCATGGAAACCGATGGGTGCTTTGTTCAGTGTCATATAGGTGCGGCGGGCGGCACAAGTGTGACGCTCACGCGTGGGCAATCTTTCTACAGCGTCCGAGGTACCACGCAGTCTGGGCAGGTCATGGCTTGAGTATCGTGCCTAGTCGTGGAGGTCATTGTCCCGGTGCTCGCGTGCGCGGATAGAGAAGGCGCTGATAGAGCCAGCCGATGCCGAGCAGCACGACGCCAAGCCCGATCACCGACAGCGCGCGATAGATACCGCTGATGCTTGCGGTGTCGATAATGAACACCTTGGCGATGGTCAGCGCGACGACGCCGAGTGCAAGGAGCCGCGCCGGCTGCGAGCGCAGGGCGAAGCCGATCGCCAGGAGCACAATGCCGAAGGCGAGCCAGACTGTCGAATAGCTGTATTGCTCGGCGTCGGTGGTTGGCCCGGCTAGAATCGGGCCGTGGAAAAGCCGCCGTACTTCGAGTGTGAGATAGAACAAGGCAAGCGTCACCGCCGTGCTCGCCGCGACGACACGGTAAGGAAGCGGGCGCGTTGTGCGCGCGATCAGCGCGAGCGTGATGGCGAGCACTGCCGGGAGGCCGTAGCCGAGCAGGATCCTGTTGAAGAATACGCCGGCGATTGGATTGTTGTTGAAGCGCGGGCCGGCGACGATCACGAGCTCGAATACGATGGCAGCTAGCGTCAGCGCCGCGACCAGCAGCGCGCCGAAATTGTGCACGAGGCTGCCGGTCCGCCCGCGAACCCGTTCAAGCCCGATGGTCAGCGCAAGGCCGACGTTGACGTCAAGCGCCGCCTCGGCGATGCCGCTCATCGGCCGGTAGATGTCGCCGCCGGTGACGTAGTGGCGGATTTCGAAAACCGCGAGCAGAACCGTAAACAGGATCGCGCCGGCATCGACCATGCGCGCGGGCAGGTCGTCGGCACGCCGCCGCAACAGCCACCCCGCCACCCAAAACGAAAGCGCGGGAACGCCGTAACCGTAGAGCAGCCAATTGAAGATCGGTGTTGCACCGATGTCGTCGCCGGCGATGCGCGGCTCATAGGCGGTGCGCGCCACCACGACGGCGACCGTGATGGCGGCAAGCCAGCGCAGCCAAGGCAGCGGTCGTTTCTCGGCGACCCAGGCTGCGCCGGGCACGATCAAGGCGAGTCCGATGGTGAGCCAACCTTTTTCCAAAGCAAAGGTGAGCGCAAGCGCGAGCGCCGCGAGTGCGCCGGTTGCAAACATCGCGGTCGACGCTGCGAGGCCGGGCCGCGGCTGGCGCTGTACCAACGTTTCGGTTGTGACCGCATAAATCGCGGCGAGAAGCAGTGCGAAGCCGGCGAACGGCAGCGATCGGTCCAAACCGGCAATGCCGCAATAGAGCGCGATCAGCATCGCAAGCGGTGCGAACACACCCGACGCGCACCACAGCATCGGAACTAGGGCGCGCGTTGAGCGCCCTTGCGCGAGCAATCCGGTGATGCCGAACATGGCCGACCATCCGGCGGCTAGGAACAGATGCGAGCCATAGGCGAAACGCTCTGGCTCCGGTATCGCGGGCGCGGTCAAGCCGGACGGCATGACCAGCGCTGAGATGTTCACCGGGACCGCCCAATGGGCCATCACCGCCGTGGCGAGGATCGCGGCCAGTGGCACGGCGCCTGTCGCCGCTTCCGTGCGCCAGGCGATGGCCACAGTCGCGGCGGTGAGAACGACGAATGCGATGAGCGCGACGGGATCGTGTCGGCTCACCAGCACAAGCAGAGCCGCCACCAGCAAATAAGCCGAAAGAGCCAGAGTCGACAGGCGGTCAATTTCGCCGGATGCCGCCGACGGACCATAAAGCAGGCCGCATACGAGGAATGTGGCGGCAAGCGCGAAGCCCGCGAGCACGTTGAATACGTGCGCTCCCAGCTCCTCGACCGGGTAGAGATCGGCGCCCGGCACCGTCCACAATGCACCAAGCACGATCGCCGTAATCGCCAGCCAGCGCCACAGCCGTGCACGCGCCAGCGCGAAGGCGGCGGCGGTGACGATAGCAATGTAGATATACAGCGACCAGTAATCCGGCTTGTTGGATGCCACCAGCAGAGGCGTCACAAAAGCGCCGACGACCCCTAAACCAGCGAGCGCCGGGCCGTGGAGCAAAGCCGCCGCCAAAGTCAGCAACGCTACGACGCCAAGCAAAACGAATGCGGCCGATGGCGGCAGGAATTCGTAGAGCGCGTAAGCCGCGTACACCGTCGCGTAGCCGACTGTGGTGCCGGCAGCTGTCAGGATGCTTGGAATGTCCGCCGAGGGCAGGCCGGGAAGTCCCGCAAGCCTTTCGCTGCGGCGCGCCCATTCGCCGACACCGACCAGAGCCAAGGACAGCAGCGCACCCAGTATGATGCGGACACCCGGGCCGATAAGGCCTTGCTGGATCGTATAACGAACGAGAAATATGCCGCCCAGCGCGAGCGCTACGCCGCCAACCCAGACGACCCAACGCGTACCGAACCGCTCTTCAAAACCGATCGACCGCTGCGGCGGCGACGTGGCAGGCGTGGGCGCCGGCGGGACAGATGGAAGTGGTGGCGGTGATGGTAAAGGGGGAGGAGCGGGAGCTTCTACCGGGGGGGCAATGGGTAACGGCGGAGGAGTTGATGTGGCCGGCGTCTGTGAGGACACGGCTTCACGAGGTACGAGTTCGCGCTCCAGCGCACTCACTCTTGACTCAAGACGAAGTACGAGCCCGGTCAGCCCAAGGACCTTGACAAGCGCGACGATGGCGATGACCGGGAAGGCCAGAGCCGCGAGCATCAGGATGACGATCAAGTCGAACATTGGAGCCGTGTCGCCCAACAGGCCGTCATGGAGTCTATGAGACCTGCGCGACAAACGAAAGGCTCAACCTCGCCTGCCTACTTGGAGCGATTATAAAACCTTGCTGACGAATAGTTTTTTGAACCGTTCGAGATAACGCTCCTGCGCGGTCTCGGCGGGCCAGGGCTTGAGGTAATCGCGCTCTGTTGCGACTGAAATGACGGGCGGCCGGCCGAAGAAGCGCCGCGCTTCCGCGTAGTCGAAGCCGGCGAGACGGGTGGCTTCGAGAAAGGCCGCTTCGCGATCGGCGACCTTGATCAGTTTCTCGAGCTCTGGGGCGGCCTTCGCCGGCAATCCAAAGCGCCGGTGGATCGCCATCAGCAGCCGCTGTTCCACGGCCTTGTAGGCGTCGCCGATCACCGCCTTGAATGGCGATATCATGTCGCCGATGACGTATTCGGGAGCATCGTGCAGCAGCACGGCGAGGCGCCGGCTACGGTCGAGCCGCGGCACCTGGGCGCGCGCCAGCGCTTCGACGAGGAGCGAATGCTGGGCGACGGAATAGATATGCGACCCCACTGTCTGCCCGTTCCAGCGCGCCACGCGCGCCAATCCATGCGCGATGTCTTCGACCTCGATATCGAGCGGGGAGGGATCAAGCAAATCGAGCCGCCGCCCTGACAGCATCCGCTGCCAGGCGCGCCGCGGAGCGGCGTCGCGCCCCGGCGACGCTGCCGGGGGTGGTGGCGATGGGAGCTTCGGCATGACGAGCAAAGCTAGCCCGCCCGCCGTCATTCGCAAGCAGGCACTTAAAAAGATCGGCCTCCCCCGCGCGGAGGGGAGGCCGTCGTATGGGTCGCGCTGCGGTAGGTTACGCCGCCTTCTTTCCCCAAAGCCGCTGTGAGGCGATGTCGGCGCCCTCGCGCAGCGTCTTGAGCTTGAGCCACACCACGTCCTCGGCGACCCATTCCCAGCCCGCGAACGTGCCGAATCCGCAGTCGACGCCGGCAATGACGCGTTCGCGATCGCCAATCGCCGCAACAGCCGACTCGATGCGCTGTGCGACAACCTCTGGGTGCTCGACCAGGTTGATCTTCGAGTCGATGACGCCTGGGATCAGGATCATGTTGTCGGGGAATTTGTGCTTTTTCAGTGCCGCATACTCGTGCTGACGACGCGCGTTGGCGAACTCGATGCTGAGCGCGCCGACGTTGGCTTTGTAGAACGCCTGCAGCAGGGGCTCGAGGGCGATATCGTAAATGTGCGGCCCTTCCCAATTGCCCCAGCAGATGTGCAGTCGCACGCGATCGCGCGGGATATCGTGGAGGGCCTTATTGAGCGTAGCGATATGCAACTCGACGATCTTGACGAAATCCGCGTCCGACTTGTCCTGGAACAGGAGCACCCGTTCCATCGCCAGGTCCGGCGCATCGATCTGCAGGACCAGACCCGCGTCGACCACGGACTTGTACTCGTAGTGCATCTCACGGGCGATGGCGTCGAGATAGGCCTCGTAGGACGAATAGTGCGCGTTGAGCATCGTCGTCGCGATGATCCCCGGCGATGGCTCGGCGAAGAACATCTCGGTGAATGGCGGCTTGATCGCAGCCGCAGCCTTCTTGTAGCGCGCCAGCTCGGTCTTGATTGCTTCCTTGTCATGATATTTGAGTTCGCCGACGCATTCGGGACAGCCGAACACTTTTCCCGTCTTGGGAATGCGCGCCGAGAATTTCTCGGTGAACAGCGGATTTTCGATCCATTCCTTACCGAACGGCCGTTTCGACTCGCCGCCGAATCCGTGCATGCGTTTTGGCACGTAGGTCTGAAAGCCCACGCGGCCCTGCTCGCCGTCGTTGGCGACGCTCACGCCGGCCCAGCGCTGCTTTTCCATCACGTGGGCGACGCGCTTCTCAATCTTCTCGGTGAGTTTGGCCTGATCGACCTTCTCGCCGGCCTCGTCCGCGATCAAAAGGTCATTGAGCTCGGCACCGCGCGGCAGGCTGCCGGTATGCGTAGTCAGGATATGGTCGACGCTCTTGTGCACGATATTCCTCCCGTTTAAATTTTAGTTGGCGATAGCCTTGTATTGATTATGCCAGCCCGCTACCGCAAGGCGCAAGCTGATAGAGTTCGCACAAGATCGCGCGGACGCGACGGAGAATAGCGTTCTTTCTGGTGCTGCCAAGGGCGCCTTGCGGTTGTGGTTTCAAAGGCGCGCGGGAGATGCTGCCCACTGCGCTAAGGGCTGCGTCCCACAATGATTTTTTATCCGAGAGCGGGCCTTGAATCGCGTTGCAGACCTTGGCACCGGCCGCAAAAGGAGTATGCTTCTTTCGCACAAAGGTCATCTGGCATTTCCGGTTGACGCGAACGCACACTCACGGCGCCGCCGCGAGACGTTTCGTTCAGTCCGGATCAAATCAGATGCACAGGGGAGGAATTTATGTTGTCAGCACGCAGTCTAGGTGTGGGCGTTTCGACTTTGGGCCTGGTAATCGCCATGGCTACAGTCGGCTACGCCGTCGATATGACGAAAGTCAAGCTCTATCCGGACAAGAAAGGCACGATTGCTGACTTGCAGCCGATGTCTAAGTTCTGCGGCACCAAGCCGATCAAGGTCGCGCTGGCCGACGGGTGGGGCGGCAACTACTGGCGCCATATAACCCGCGCCGAATTCGAAGACGAGGCGTCGAAGTGTAAGAACATTACGGATGCTCGCTACACGGACGGCGAGTTCAAGCCGGAGAAAGCCATTGCCGACATCGAAGGCCTGATCGCGCAGAAGTATGACGTCATCGTCACATTTCTCGACGGCGGCCCGGCTATTTTGAAAGCGACGCGCGAAGCGACCGCGGCCGGCGTGGCGGTGGTTCCCTATGACACCGGCGACAAGTTCCCGGGCACGATTGGCAAGGACTATCTCGATCGCGCTACCGAAAGCCAGAGTGAGGTCGGCGAGCAGGCCGCCGAATGGCTGGTCAAGACGCTCAACGGCAAGGGCAATATCATCATGTTCGGCGGCACGCCGGGCAATCCGATGACCGAGGCGCAGACCCACGGTTGGCGCCCGGTATTTGCCAAATATCCCGGCATCAAGGTGCTGGAGCAGGAGCCGGTGCCGACAATGTGGGATCCGGCAGTGGCGCAGCAAAAGACTGCGGCGCTCATCGCCAAGTATCCGCAGATCGACGGCATCTACAGCGAGACCGTCGGTCCGATCCGCGCCTTCGTCGCTGCCGGCAGGCCGATTCCGGCCTATGTCGGACAGTCGCTCATGGATTTGAGCTGCATTACCGCCGATCATCCCGAGATGAAGATGATGAGCATCGACGCGCACACTTGGATGGTGCGGCTCGCGTTGCGCAAGGCGGTGGCGGCGGCACAAGGCATCGACAATGATGAGCCCAGCCTGATCAAGCTGCCTTTCAGCGAGGATACGACCTCGAAGGATCCGAAGCTGGCGTTGAAGTGCGACAAGTCGATGCCGATGGATTCGATCCCGTCGTCGATGTTGACCAACGACCAACAGAGAAAGGCGCTGGGCGGCAAATAAGCCGGACAGCTAGCCTCGTTGATTGCTGCTGATCTCAGCCCGCCCTCCCCCGAACGGGGGAGGGTTGGGCTGTGTTCTTTGATGGAAAGGACCGGATTCGGGATATGGCGGGCGATCGAATAAGCCGTCTGCGAATGCCCCGACTGGGCGTGGATTTAACCGAGCTTCCACTTGCGGCGAAGTCGTTCATCGCCACGGCGCTTCTGGTGCTGATCGGCGGCATCGCTGCGCCGAGCACGGTCAGTACGGCAGCGATCCTTTCGACATTGCCTTATTTCGCAATTCTCGCGGTCGCCTCGATCGGCCAGCATCTGGTGATCCAGCAGCGCGGTCTCGACCTCTCTACCGCGGGCATCATGTCGTTCTGTGCGGTGGTCGTAACCAAGCTGCCGGATGGCAGCACCGATCTTGGCGTAGTAATTTTTTGGATCGCGGCGTCACTGGCGGTCGGCGCGGCTATCGGCGCCATAACCGGCCTAATCGTCACGCTCCTGCAAGTGCCGCCGCTCGTTACGACGATCGGCATGAACGCTATCCTGTTCGGCCTGACCTATTTCGTTTCGACGGGTGCGTCGGTTCAATCTCCGCCGATGATGGTCAGTTTTTTCGTCGGGAGCTTTCTTTACGTGCCGACAATGGTCTGGGTGCTGCTGCTCGTGGCCGGAGCGACCGTCTTCGTCCTGACATTCACCACAATCGGACGCCGCTTCATCGCCGTCTGTGTCAATCCGCCGGCCGCGCACGCCGTGGGGATTCCGCTCAAGATTTACAGCATCTTGACCTACACGATCGCGGGACTGATGTACGCGATCGCGGCGCTCATGCTATCCGGTTATCTAGTTTCACCGACCGTGCTGTGCGGGCTGCCTTATCTTCTGGGCACGATTGCTGCTGTCGTCGTGGGCGGCAATCCCCTGGGCGGCGTCACCAAAGGAAGCGTTGTCGCTACCATCGTCGGCGCGTTCTTTCTGACCTACCTCGCTCAGTTAGTGACCGCACTCGGGTTCGGCAGTTCGGCCGAGGATTTGGCTGACGCGATCATCGTGCTGAGCGGCGTGGCACTTCCCGAAATCACGCGGCGGCTCCGCCATGCATGACGTCGTAGATGCAGCCACGTCGCCGGTCACGGCGCACGTGCCGGTCATGACGCTCGCCGATTTGCGCAAGAGCTTTGGCCCAGTGCAGGCGCTCAAAGGTGTTGATGTCCTTATCATGCCCGGCGAGGTTCATGCCATCGTCGGCGAGAACGGCGCCGGTAAATCGACGCTGATTGGCATTGCCGCCGGCGTGCTGCGTGCCGATGCCGGCGCCATCTATTACGACGGCAAGTACGTGGACGCGCCCGATCCGCGCCAGATGCGCGAGGACGGCGTGGCGGTCGTCTATCAGCACCCGGCGCTGGCGCCCGATCTTACCGTGCTCGAAAATCTTCAGCTTGCGGCGCCGTCGCTTGCCGGTCCGGGTGGCCAGGCCGAAGCTGAGCGCATCATGGCGCGGATCGCGACCGATGAGTTGCGCATGCCCGTCAACAGGCGCGTTGCCGAACTGTCGCTGGCGCAGCGGCATGTCGTGGAGATCGCCCGCGCGCTCGCGACCCGTCCGAAGGTTCTTTTCCTCGACGAGCCGACCGAACCGCTGCAGCTGGCCGATGTGCGCAAGCTGTTCGATCTGATCGGCGAGCTGAAACGCGAGGGCGTCGGCATCGTCTATGTTTCGCATCGGCTGCACGAAGTGGACGAATTGGCCGACCGCATCTCGGTGATGCGCGACGGCGAGATCATCGACTGCCGCCTCGCCGAAGCAATCACGCCGGCCGAGATCGTAGCGCTGATCGCGGGCCGCCCGCTCGGCCAGATTTTTCCCGCCAAGGCGAAATTGGTAGGTGCCCCGCTTTTCGCGGTCAAGGGATTGAGCGGCCGCGGCTTCGATCAAGTCGATCTTGTCGTTCATGCTGGGGAGATCGTCGGGCTCGCCGGTATCGAAGGCGAAGGCCAGCGCGAATTCATCCGCGCCGCCGCCGGCGTCGACCGCCGGCATGGCGGCGAGGTGCGCGTCAAGGACGCCAAGATTTCCCGCGACAGTCCCGGCGCTTTTCGCAAATCCGGCATCGGTTTTATTCCGGACGATCGCCACACCGAGGGCGTGTTCCTCAACATGACTCTGCGCGAGAATCTCAGTCTCGGCTTTTTGGATTCGATTTCGCGGTTCGGCGTGATCAATCGCGCCGACGAAGCCGATCGTGCCAAGAGAATCACTGAGGATTTGCGCATCCGCGCCGCCTCGACCGAATCCAAGCTGTTCGAAATGTCCGGCGGCAATCAGCAAAAGGCGCTGTTTGGCCGCGAAATCTCGGCGCAACCGACCGTGCTGTTGGTGGACGAGCCGACCAAAGGTGTCGATATCGGCGCGCGTAGCGAAATCTATCAGCGGCTGCGGGCCATTGCTGACCAGGGTTTGGCGGTGCTGGTTTCGTCCTCGGACGGCATCGAGCTTGAGGGCATCTGCGACCGGGTGCTGATCTTCGCTCGCGGCCGGATCGTCCACGAATTGACGGGTCCGGCGGTCACCGACGCCGCCATTACCGAGGCCAATCTCACCGCCACCGCCTCGCGTGCCAGCCAAACGCCCGCCGGCACACGGGATCGGCGTTGGCGCGATTTCGCCGCCAGCGACCATTTTCCCGCTTTGGTGTTGGCCGTTCTCACGCTCATCATTCTGGGCGGGACCCAGGCGCTGAACGGCTACTTCCTGTCGCCATTCAGCATCAAAAGCATCCTGTCCTTCTTCAGCATCCTGGGTTTCCTGTCGAGCGCGCAGCTTGCGACGGTGCTGGTTGGCGCCATCGATCTTTCGATCGGCCCGCTGGCGGGGCTTTGCGTCGTGCTGGCCTCGTTCCTCGCGCCCGATGGAGTCTCGCCCGGACCTCTTGTGGCAGGGGTGATCCTGATCCTGATGTTCACCGCTGGCTTCGGCTTGTTGCAGGGCCTGTTGATTACTTCGCTCCGCCTGCCGGCGATCGTGGTGACGATTGCGACCTTTATCGGCCTGCAAGGCATATCGCTGCTGCTGCGGCCAACGGCCGCCGGCCAGATTGACGACGCCATTTCCGACGCGGCGCAGTTCCGGCTTTGGTTTCTTCCGGCCGGGCTCGTGCTCACTTTGGCGATGGTCGCCGGCGCCGAATGGCTCCTTTATCGCACCGCCTTCGGCCGCAGCTTCCGCGCCGTCGGCTCAAGCCCGCTCGTGAGCCACCGGCTCGGCATCGACAGCCAGCGCCTGACGTGGCTCGCCTTCGTGATCTCGGGGTTTTTGACCGGCATCGGCGGGCTTATGCTCGCGGGTCAGGTCGGCATCGGCTCGCCCACGACCGGCAGCGATTACACGCTGATGAGCATCACCGTCGTGGTGTTGGGCGGCGCGAGCGTCGCCGGCGGGCGCGGCTCGTTTGTGGCGACGCTGCTCGGTGCGGCTTTGGTGCAGGCGACCTCGAGCGCCTCTTCCTACATCGACGCCAATTCCTCGGTGCACTACGCCGTGATCGGCTCGCTGACCTTGCTGGCCGCGATCTTCTTCAGCGTGGCACGGCGCCGCGCAGCGACCGGGTGAATGCTGCAACCGTCATTGCGAGCGGAGCGAAGCAATTCAGCGATCACGCGCGAATTCTGGATTGCTTCGTCGCTTCGCTCCTCGCAATGACGACTATGTGTTCTGAAATTTCTGCACCGCTTCGTGGCGGTGGCACGTGATCAGATGATCGTTGACCATACCGACCGCCTGCATGAATGCGTAGACGATGGTCGGCCCGCAGAATTTGAAACCGCGTTGCGCGAGCTCCTTGGACATCGCGCGCGATATCGCGGTTTCCGCCGGCACTTGCCGCATTGTTTTGTAGCGGTTGACCTTCGGCTCGCCGTCGACGAAATCCCACAATAACTTGGCGAAGCCAGGCCCTTTCTCCATGACATCAAGCCAAGCGCGCGCAGCAAGCACTGTGCCCTCGATCTTGGCGCGGTTGCGGACGATGCCGGCGTCCTGCATCAGCCGCTCGACTTTTTTCGGTGTGTAGCGCGCGATTTTTTCCGGAACGAAGCCGCCGAAGGCGCGGCGGAAATTCTCGCGCTTGCGCAGAATGATGATCCACGACAGGCCGGCCTGGAAGCCGTCGAGCACAAGCTTTTCGTAGAGCGCGCGTTCGTCGAACTCGGGCACGCCCCATTCCTCGTCGTGATACGCGAGGTAAAGCGAGTCATCCTTCGGCCAAGGACAACGTACGAGCGCGGCGGGGTCAGCGGGAGCAATCATTCAGCGGCCTTGGAGCCGTCGGGAAAGGCAAAACGGGCCCAGTCCGGCTTGATCGGCCGGATCGGAACACCGCCGGCGAGAAACCGTTCGCCACGCGACAGCGCGTCCGCGAGGCGATCCAGCCGCAACAGCGCGAGCCCGCGTCCGGCAGCCGCCGAGCCCATGGTGCCGATTTGGCGCTCGCCGGCCATCACCGCCACGCCGGCCACGGGCGCTACGCCATCGTAGCGGACCGGCACGGCGCGCGTGCGCGCGATGCCGCGGTGCTCCATGCGTGACACGACCTCCTGGCCGACATAGCAACCCTTGGCGAAATCGACGCCGCCGAGCTGATCCATATCGGTCTCGTGCGGGAAGGCGTCTCCGTAGCTGAAATCGATGCCGCCACGCGGAATGCCGAGCGCGATGCGATGCGTCTCGTATTCGCCGGCATCGACCAGGGTGGCGCCGAGGCTAGCCGCAGCCTCGGCGGCGCGATGCGGCGGCATCATTACGCGCAGCCCGAGCGCCGGCAGCCGGGGATCCGCGTAGGAGAGGCCGAACGCGGTCGCGCCGTGTCCGTCCCAAGCCGCCAGCACGCCGAGGACCTCGGACAAATCTTCGGCGATGACGCGGGAACGCAGCTTGTAGAGGTTGAGTTTGTCGACGAGCGGCTTTGCGAGCGCGCGCGAGATGTCGATGAAAAAGCCGCCTCCCTCTTGCGCCGGGGCTTCGGCGACAATGAAATCCGCGATGATTTTGCCTTGCGGCGACAACAACGCGCTGAAACGCGCCGCGCCCGGCTCGAGCTTGAGAATATCAGCGCTCAGTAGCCCGTGAAGAAAGTTCCGCGCGTCGTCGCCAGCGACCTTGACCACGCCGCGGTCCGGGAGAAGGGCAGCCTTCATGCGAGCAAAACTCCCTCGTGCCATGTCAAACTAAGGTGTCGGCCGGTTCCACTCAAGGGATTGGACGGTTTTCGGAGGAAAAGTCGGAACTACGACCAAGTCACGATTGTTTGTTGTCGGCGCTGCTTGACCGGGTGGGGACATCGCAAGTTGCGGCCGCAAGTCGCAGTTCAGCTGCGGATCCGGGGCATTTCACATCGGAAAAGGCGCAATAACGCGATTGGTGCGCGCGCGTCGTTGAATTCAATTCGGCGGTGTTGTCGCGGCCACGTCCGGCACCATCTTTGATTTATTCCGACGTCCACTTTGCCATTACACGATCGCCGCACGCGTTCAGGGGGTGAGCGCATGACCGACGAGTTGTTTTCCTTGCGCGTGATCCTGGCTTCGGGGTCACAGCGTGACCAGGATCTGTTCCGGCACGCGGCATCGGAGTCGAAGATGCCTATCGAGATCATCGAAGCGGATAATGCTGCCGCCGTCAGCCGTTCGATCGCCGCCGGCGCCGAGCTTGCTTTTCTTGATATGGCGCTCGGGGGCGAAGCGGTCGCACAGATGACCGCGGCCGCGCGGGCGACTGCCAAGCCGCCCTTCACGGTGCTGCTCTGCGCGTCGGGAACCGCGGCACCGTTCGAGACCGACGCGCTGGCGACCAAGCCTTCGGAACTGGAAGAGGCCAAACGTCTGCTGGATGGATCGACTCGCGTCCGGCTGCCGAGCCGAGCGCTGATCGTGGACGATTCGGCGACGATGCGAAGCATCGTGCGCAAAATTTTGGCGGCAACGCGCTTCCCGCTCGAAGTGACTGAAGCGGAGCAGGGCGGGCAGGCCATCGAGTTGGCGCGTCAGTCGGATTTCGACATCGCTTTTATCGATCACCATTTGCCCGGTCTCAGCGGCTTGGAGACGATCGCTGAATTCAGGCGTGCGCAACATTACCCGGCCTTCGTGCTGATGACGTCGGCGCAGGACGAGGCGGTCGCAACGCGGGCCCGCGTGCAGGGCGTTGCCCATCTCAAGAAGCCGTTCTTTCCGGCCGACATGGAAGCCGTGCTGTGCGGCTTCTATGGACTGCGCGCGCTTAATCCAAAGCGCGCTTGAGCGGTTCATCTTTTCCCGAGGGGTCACGGACTCTTCAACGTGAACGGAACCATTGAACCAAGGGCGGTCGCCACCAAGGTTCCCGATGATCCGCAATAACGATCACGTCGCTCTTGGTATGGATGAGGCTGCGGCCCGGCTTCAACACGCTGCCGCGCGCGATCTAAAGTCTGGCCGATGGCCGGTGCTAGGAACGAGATTCGATACTCCGCGGTAACGGTGGCTTGATTCGGCGGCAACAGACTTGCTGCGGCGGCACCGGCGGCGTTATCGGCCATCGCAACGATAACGCCCCCATGGACTGCGCCGCCTGCTGAAGGTGATCGGGACGAATCGCTAATGAAAGTTCGACCTCGCCAGGCTCGATCGCGACAGCGTCGCCCCAAAGCGCGATCATGAATGGCTGATGCTAAATCTCAAAAATGGCCACTCGGCGTGCCACTGCAAGCCTTAGGTCGGTTACAATAAAGCCGATTGACGACGGCTGGGGCTGCGTAGCGAAGCGCCGCAAGCGCTTGGTGCGATATCAGTAGTGATGAAAATCTCGCGCAGCGTTACTGCCGCGAGATCTCCACTGAAAATTCGCCGTTGCGAATACGCGGCGCGAGATTCTCTGCATAACGCGCGGTCGCCTCCTCGCCATAGGTCGAGATCAGCTCGGCGAGCGCCAGGAAAAGCGAAGTTTGCGCCAGGCAATCGCCGTCGATGCCTTCGTGACGCGCCTCTACCCACGCCTCTTGCAGATAACCCAGCGCCAGCCGCTTCTGTTCGTGATCGGCCACGCCCTCATGTGCCGGCGGAGTTTGTGTCGCAACACTCATTGAAATTTTTATCGCCGCAGCCCGCAGCGTCCCTGTCGAAACCAACGTTAGCATGGCACCGGCTGACGGTAAGTCGAACCTTGAGGAAGGGTTAATTCGAGAGCTTATTCCGTTAGATAGAGCATTTTAGGCGCCGGAGAGCCGCAACAGGTGGATCAGTTGGCATAGCGGGCGGTGATCTCGCGCGCGATCTTGGCGCCCTCCGCGAGATAGCGGCGAATGGCAAAATCGGCCGCCGGCGTGCAAGTGCGATAGCTCTGCGCAAACGCGCGATAGCCGCGGTTGAAACTTGCGACCATCTGATCGTGGCGCTCGCCGGTCGGCGCCTCGGTGTCGATCAGCGTTTGCGCCTCGTTGCGCCATTTCTGGCCTTCGTTCGACCCGCAAATGCCGCGCAGGAAATGCAGCGACCCGAGAATCTCGGCGAGCCGCTGCAAGTCGCGGTCATACGGAGCGGGTGTGTTTTGCGGAGGAGGTTGGGGTGGCGCCTGCGGTTGGGGTTGAGGCTGGATGGGTCTGGGCTGCGGTGGAGGCTGAAATTGAGGCTGGTATCTGGGCTGAGGCTGCTGCTCCGGCTGCCAGAAACCCTGGGCGTGGGCGGAGCCGGCGCCGAGACAAAACAATATCGAAAGAATGATCGGGGTTCGGAGCATTGGTGTTGGTTTAAAGCATAACGATGTAGCGGAGCGCACGCCAAGAATGAGAACGCGGTATGGTTGAGGCACCGGTCAATGCCAGGCAGCCATCCGCTCGCATGCCGTGGCGACGATCTCGGCAAGCCCGTCGGTGGTTTTAAGTCCTGAAAGCTCGGACGGCAAAAGCCAATGCGCCTCGGCCAGCTCCTCATTGAGCGAAACATCGCCAGCGATCCAACGCGCCGCGAAGGGCAGAATCACGAAATGCCGCGCGATCCGGCCGTCGGCATCGCGCGCAATCATTTGGCGATAGCCGGCCAGCACCAGGGGCTCGATTTCGAGGCCCGTCTCCTCGCGGACCTCGCGGATCACCGCCTGTTCGAGCGTTTCCCCAAGCTCGACTCCGCCGCCCGGCAGCGTATAGAGGCTGTGGGCGGGCGGCTGGGCCCGGCGCACAATCAGCACGCGGCCGTTGCGGACGATGGCGGCGCTGACTGCGAGATAAGGCCGCGTCGGATAAGTTCGCGATTTGCTGCTGATGTTGGTCAAAGGCCGATCCCATTTGGGTAACATCGGAACGGGTCCGCCAC
>JBEKSB010000047.1:0-21735 GCA_049517455.1 Xanthobacteraceae bacterium | reverse complement strand
CGACGAGGCGCGGCGGATGGCCGCGAACTTCGCCAAGCTGCCGTGTTGCTGCGCCGGAAGGACTGACGCTGAACCGCCCGTAGAGCGCCCCGCTCCGCCCCAGCCGTGGCGCTGGGTGCGTCCGTTGGCCGGAGCGGCTATACTCACATCCGTCGAGGCTCAAGGCCAACCGTGTGCGTTTATTGGACACGCGTTGGACACTATCTATGTCATTTGGCTAACTTGTTGAAATTATAGGCCATGGTTATCGGCCATGATGACGCGGAGCCGCCGTGCGGAGGATGCATGGATTTCGAGTATTCGTCCGAGCAGAAGCTCCTTTGGGAAAGTGTCAGGAAGCTGATGCAGCGGGTCGCCACGCCCGAATATCTGCGCCGGCTCGATCGCGAGCGGCTCTATCCCTACGAGCTCTACGATGCCTGGGTGGAAGCCGGGCTGTTCGCGCTGCCCTTCGCGGAGGAATATGGCGGCCTCGGCGGCAGCGTCGTCGATCTCGCGATCGTCTCGGAAGAAATCGGCCGCTATAGCGCCGATGTGGCGATGGCCTTCGGCGGCAGCGTCTTTTGCAGCCTCAATGTCGCGCGCAAGGGCTCGGAAGAACAGAAACGCTACTGGCTGCCGAAACTGATTTCCGGCGAGATCCGCATGTCGATCTCGATGTCCGAGCCGGATGCCGGCTCCGATGTCGGCGCCATGCGCACGCAGGCGCGGCGCGACGGCAATGAATATGTGATCAGCGGCCAGAAGATTTGGGCGACCGCCGCCGCCGCCCGCGACAACGTCATCAACGTCTACGTAAAGACCGACCCCAAGGCGCATTACCGGCAGGGCATGTCGCTCTTTCTGGTCGACAACACCACGCCGGGTCTCGAAATCCGCAAGCTCGACATGCTCGGCCGCCGCTCGGTCGGCACCTATGAGCTGTTCTTCAACGACGCGCGCATCCCGCCTGATCGGCTGATTGGCGGCGAGAACAAAGGCTGGGACTGCATCCTTTCGGGTCTTCAGGCCGAACGCGTGGTCGCCGCCGCCTGCGATTGCGGCAGCGCCCGCGGCGTCCTCGACCTTGCAGTGAGCTACGCCAAAGACCGCAAGCAGTTCGGCCGGGCTATCGGCAGCTTCCAGGCGATCGCCCATATGCTCGCCGACCTTGAGGCGCAGGTCGAAGCCGCCTGGGCGCTGACGCTCAAGGCCGCCTGGCGCGTCAGCCGCGGCGAGGACGCGCTGAAGGAGATCACCATGGCCAAGCTCCTCGCCGCCGAGACCTACGTGAAGACGACGGAAGCCGGCATGCAGGTGATGGGCGGCTACGGCTACAACATGGAGTTCGACATGCAGCGGCATTTCCGCGACGCTCGCGCCGCCACCGTCGCCGCCGGCAGTTCGCAAATCCAACGCAACCTGATCGCGGGCCAAATGGGTCTCAAGGTGCAATAGGCAATTTTCGGCGCGTTGCAATGTCCGTCGGTCTGCCACTCACCATTCCCAATAGCTTTGCGCGTGCCGCACGCTGGTTCGGCGGCGGCGAAGCGGTGGTCGATTCAGCCACGCGGCTGACTTACGCCGAGCTCGATGACCTCTCGCTCCGCGCAGCTTCCCTGTTGGCGGCGCTGGGTGCGGAACCGGCAAAGCCGCTCGCGCTCCTGTGCCCGCCGAGCGCGATCTATCTCGTCGCCTGGCTTGGAGCGGTGCGGCTCGGCGCACTGCCGATGGCGCTCCACACCCGCGAATCCGCAGCGACGCTCGCTGCCGTTTGCCGCAAAATAGAGCCGAGCCTGCTCGTCTACGACGCCTCCATGGCAGCGTTGGCGGCCGGTATCGCCGCCAATTATCCCGGCCTCCGCGCATGCGTCGAGGCTGTTTCGGCGTTGCCACCGAAACGCGGCGGCGCGCTGCAAGCCGCCGCCTCGATTCCTGCCGACCTCCGTGGCGCGCCGGCGGATGCTCCGCTTGCGCGGCCGGCCGAGGACGATCCTGCGGTGATCGTGCTGTCGTCGGGCACGACATCGGTGCCCAAAGGCGTGGTGCACAGCCATCGCGGCTTCATCGAGAATGCGCGCACCAACCTTTATCTTTACCAGGGGCTGTTGCCGCGCGACCGCTCGCTAGTGCCGCTGAGCACCGCGTTCATCGGCTGCTATAATGGCTGGTTTCCGTTCCTGAACGCCGGCGCTTGCACGGTTTTCATGGAGCACTTCGATCTCGGCGAGTTGGTCCGCAAAGTGACCGCCGAGCGCGCCACCCACGTCTTTCTGACGCCAACGCTGTGGCGGCGGCTTCTTAACGCCGACGAGCCCAGCGCGGATTTCAGCTCCGTGCGATTGATCGGCTTCGCCGCCGAGCCGATGGACGCCACCACGCTCAAACGCCTGCGCGAAAAAATCAGTCCGAACGCCGTTCAAATGTACGGCTCGACCGAGACTGGCGCCGCGGGGAGCTGCATTACCGCGGATGAGATGGTCGGCGAGCGGCTCATCAGCGTCGGCCGCCCCCTGCTCAATGGCGATCTACGCGTCGTCGTGCCAGGCGGCGCTCCGCAGGACGAAGTCGCGCCGGGCGAGACGGGCGAGATTTTGATCTCTAGCCCCTCGCTCGCCGCCGGCATCTGGCGCGATCCCGCCGCAACAGCCGCTTCCTTTGTGACCGACGGCGACCGGCGCTGGTGGCGCTCGCGTGATCTCGGCCGCATCGACGCCGGCGGCTACCTCTATCTCGAAGGACGCCGCGACGATATGATCATCTCCGGCGGCATCAACATCATGCCGGCCCGGGTTGAAGAAGTGCTGCTTTCCCATGTGGGCGTGGCCGAATGCGCCGTGGTCGGCGTGCCGCATCCGGAGTGGGGCGAAGAGGTGCAGGCGTTCATCGTGCGGGGCGATCCGACACTCGACGCCGCTTCTCTGGAACGTCATGTCCGCGCCAGCGATCTTTCGTCCTATCAGCGGCCCCGGGTCTACACGTTCGTCTCTGAATTGCCGCGCACTTCGACCAACAAGGTGCTTCGGCGGGTGCTTCGCGAAACCGCCCTGGGCAGTACCGACGCCGCGGCCGGCTTAGAAAAGAAACCACCCCAATCGACAGGAACAAAATGAGCGAGACCGAACCGCTTTTACTGATCGAGCGCCAAGGCCCGATCGCCATCGTCACCCTCAACCGTCCCGATAAGCGCAACGCACTGAGCGAGAAGCTTTGGGGCGAACTGAAGAAGACATTCGAGAATTTCGAGCCGGACGTGCGTTGCGTCGTGCTCACCGGCGCCGGCAAGCATTTCTGTGCCGGCCTCGATCTTTCCGAGCATCGCCATCGGGAGGCGTTCGAGAGCATTTTCATGTCGCGCTTCGCTCATGCCACGCTCGACGCCATCCAGTTCGGCGGGCGGCCGGTGGTGACGGCGATGCAGGGTGCGGTGATCGGCGGCGGGCTCGAAATCGCGACCGCGACCCATGTCCGCGTTGCCGATTCCACGACCTTTTACCAATTGCCAGAAGGCCGCCGCGGCTTTTACGTCGGCGGCGGCGCCAGCGTCCGCGTCGCCAAGATCATCGGCTCCGGCCGTATGGTCGAGATGATGCTCACCGGCCGTACGCTCGACGCCGCGGCCGGCGAGCGGCTTGGCCTGTCTCATTATCTGGTGGAGCCGGGCAAGACATTGGAAAAGGCGATCGAGCTCGCCAACAATATCGCCAAGAACGCGCAAATCCCCAACTATCTGATCGTGCAGGCGATCCCGCGCATCGAGGACATGTCCGCCTCGGACGGGCTGTGGACCGAAAGCGTCGCGCAGGCGGTCAGCATGACCTCCGAGGACGCTCGCGCCGGCATCGACGCATTCTTCAATAAGCGCAAGATCGAGTTTTGAGACGGCGGCGGTCCCGAGGTCTCAGACCTCCACCACCAGGCTCGCCACCGTAACTTCGCCATCGGTAATGTAGTGGTTGACACGTTCGATCGGCAGATGTTGGCCGGATTGATATGAATTCACGTCCCCGATGACCAGGTTTTTCCGCAACTCGGCAATGATGTAGTCCCGTTCGGCATTCGTATCCGAATCGGTGGCGTGGGTGATCTGGAATGTGAGTTCGGTCAAGGAGAAACCGGTATCTTTGGTGCCCGCTCCGACCCAGAGAACGTGTGCGTTGTCCGGTGGACGGTCTGTGTTCAGCCAGAAGCCGGCAATTCCGACTGTGGCCTCGGCTCGCTCGGGACTCTGGGCCCAAAATCGAATGTGATGGCGCTTCCGTGGGCTGTTATCAATTGCCTTCTGGAAACCGACGTCTTGGCCGCGTCCGAAAAGATAGAGGGTGCTAAACGGGGCGGTAGGATAGGGTGAGTTGAATATGAATGCTCGGACCATGCGCCACGAGCTTGCCAGACCCAAACGATCAGCCTCCGACCAGCCGGCGATTGCAAAGGCGGCGTGAAGCTGTTGGAGCGTGCCTATAAGCACGAGATTGACTGGATCACCGGGCAATCCATCGCCGGTAATTGTGAAGCGAGGCACGCTTTTGCGCTGAAGGATTTTAAGGCCCATCCGAACGGCCCGCGGAAGGATAACATAAGCTGCGATTCCATAAGTAAAGGCCAAGGCCAGCACCCACGGCAGCCTGCGGTCCGTAATATTGAAGACAAAAACGATCAACCAAACACTAAAGATGCCCAATCCGAGGATCAGCAAGCGGCGCAATAAGCGTTTCAGCAATCTCATGATCTAGCCACCACGATGCCGCTGGCAGACATGCCAATCATCGTGGCAAATGTCTGCCGCGGGAGAAAGAACGACCTAGTGCGCGCGGCGCCAAGCTGCCGGTATGAGGCAAAGGCCAGCGTCGCGTAGCTATGACCCGATCTCATAATACCATACCGCGCTTTTGCAATGTCGACGCAGGTTGGATCGACTTTCATCACGCAGGCGCGCCGTCTTGGCGGCTAATAAGGGTGGGTAGTCCGTAAGTCCATACTCCGAGCGCCGAGTGCCGGGGCGCATGAAGCCGATGACGTTGGCGATTGCACCGTATAAAAGACGATTGCCGAACCGGCGTGAACTTCCCTAAACAATCTCAGTCGAGCGGAGATTTGACCAAAAATGACATCGAACCCTTCGGCTGACCGCACGCGCACATCGGCTGCCGCGATCAATCGCATCATGCGTCCGCGCAGCGTCGCAATTGTCGGCATGTCCGCCAAGCCTGGTTCGGCTGGTAGCGTCGTCCTCGAACTTCTGGACAACAACAAGTTCAGTGGCCCCATTTACCTTGTCGGTCGCAGCACCGCCGATATCGGCGGCCGCAAGGTTCTCGCGAGCATCGATGAACTTCCGCAAGACGTGGACCTCGCGGTCTTGACGTTGCCTGCTGCGGCCGTGCGCGAAGCGGTCGAAGGCTGTGTGCGGCGCAAGGTTAAAGCTGCGGTGATCTTCGCGTCCGGTTTCGCCGAAGTCGGCAGCGATGGTACCAGCGAGCAGGAACGCATCGGCGAGATCGCGCGCGCGGGCGGGCTGGCTCTCGTCGGCCCGAACTGCCTCGGCTACATGAACTTCGTGGACGGGTTCGCTACGGTTTTCTTTTCGCCGCAGCCCACACCTCGCCTGCCGGAGGGCACCAGGGGTGCCGTCGCCATCGTCGCGCAGAGCGGCGGTCTCGGCAGCCATTTGCAGGGTGGATTAGACGCGCGCGGTGTTCCAGTCTCATGCTGGATTTCGACCGGCAACGAGGCGGGCCTCGGTCTCGCGGATTTCATCCAATATCTGCTCGACGATCCTGTGACGCAGGTCATCGCGCTCTATGCAGAGGATATAAGGCGTCCGCAGGAATTCATCGACATTGCCGGCGAAGCCTTGCGGCGCGGCAAGCCCATCGTGATGATGCATCCCGGCCGCGGCGCAAAAGCGAAGGAGGCGGCGCGCTCGCACACCGGCGCCCTTACCGGCGATCACGCGGTTATGCGCACGCTGGTCGAACATGCAGGCGTCGTCGTCGTCGATACGCTCGACGAGCTCATGGATGTGAGCGAGCTTCTCGCCCGCTTCCCGAAGCCGTCGAAAGGCGACCTCGGCATCCTCACCTTTTCCGGTGCGTTCTGCGGCATCGCACACGATTTCTGTGAAGACATCGGCGTTCGTGTGCCGCCGTTGTCGCCGCAGACGCAAGCCTATCTCGCGCCCATCTTGCCGGCGTTCCTGCCGCCGAAGAATCCGCTCGATCTCGGGACCGAGACGATCCGGCGGCCGGAACTCCTGCAGATTTGCGTGGAAGCGCTGCTGCGCGACCCGGCCATCGGCGGTCTCGCGATTTCGATACCACCCACCAGCCCACGCCACGCAGTCATCTATATCGAGGGCATCGTCGCCGCGAGCAAAGCGAGCGCCAAGCCGGTGGCGCTTGCCATCCTCGGCGACGGGTCGCCACTCTCGCCCGAGTTCACGGCAATCGCGCGGAAAAACAATGTCGTGTTGTCGCGCTCGTCGGACCGGACACTGCGCGCGATGGGCAAAGTCATCGGCTATGGCAATCGCAACTCGGCATTGGCGGATCGCAAAGTCACGCCCGTTGGGTCCGTGTCGATCCCAGAACTCAGACAAGGCGCGCAGCCGGAATGGCTCGGCAAAAAGGTGCTCGCCGCCCTGGGCATGCGGGTCCCCGCGGGCGAACTCGCCAACAGCGCCGAGGCGGCGGTCGGCATCGCCAATCGCATCGGTTATCCGGTTGCAATGAAGGCGCAAGCGGCGAAGCTCGCACATAAGACCGAGGCCGGCGGCGTCGTCCTCGGGGTGGCAGATTCCGATGCGGTGCGCAGGACCTGGGTAACGTTGCATGCCAATGTGGAGCGCGTGCAGCCGGACCTGAAGCTCGATGGCGTGCTGGTGGAAGCCATGTCGCCGCGCGGGCTTGAACTCGTCGTCGGCGCGCGCCGCGATCCCCGATGGGGTCCGGTTCTGATGCTCGGGCTTGGTGGCATCTGGGTCGAGGCACTCGGCGACGTGCGGCTGATGGCGCCTGATCTCACCGAAGACGAGATCGTCGAGGAACTCGGCAGGCTCAAGACGGCGAAACTGCTGCACGGCTTCCGCAACTCGCCGCCGGTCGACATCAAAGCGGTGGCGGCCGCGGCCGCGGCGCTGGGACGCCTCATGCGCGCGCGCCCGGACATCACCGAGGTCGACGTCAATCCGCTCATGGTCCACGCCGCCGGCCATGGCGCCACCGCGCTCGATGCCCTGATCGTGACTGGCGGCGGGGAGCCGAGCCATCCGTGAGCCGCCCTCGCGCCGTTACCGGCTTCCGCGCCAGCGGTGCCGCACTCGACGAAAGCTGTCGGACTTCATTTATCCGCGTTGCAAAGGAAGTTGATCATGTCCTCTGACCTCATCACATACGAACTCGACGGCGCGGTTGCGATCATCGGGTTGAATCGTCCCGAAAAGCGCAATGCGATCAACAATGATCTCGTCATGCAATTGCGCGACGCGGTCGTGCGTGCCGGTGAGGAGGCCGATGCGGGCGTGATCGTCGGCCACGGCGTGAACTTCTCCGCCGGCCTCGATCTGGCTGAGCTGCTGAAGAACCTCGACCCCGCAACGCCGCAGCCGCGCAAGAAGCGCGACCACGCTTGGCATACCGTGTTCGACATCATCGCGCGCGGCCCAATTCCCTTTGTCGCCGCACTGCACGGCGCGGTTGTCGGCGGCGGCCTCGAACTCGCGGCTGCGGCCCATATCCGAGTCGCCGACCGCACGGCCTTCTTCGGCCTTCCGGAAGGCCAGCGCGGCATTTTCGTCGGCGGCGGCGGTTCGGTTCGCATTCAGCGCATCATCGGCTATTCGGTGATGGCGGATATGATGCTCACCGGCCGTCTGCTGTCAGTAGACGAAGCCGAGAAGCTCACCATCGTGCGCTACGTGGTCGAGCAGGGTCAGGCCTTGGCCAAGGCGAAGGAACTCGCCGCGCGCATTGCCCAGAACACGCCGCTAACCAACTGGCAGATCACCAACGTGCTGCCGCGCGTCAACGATCTATCGCACGATGACGGCCTGTTCATGGAATATCTCAATTCCTCCATGCAGCGGCCGCCCGAATCGATGCAGCGCCTGCGCGATTTCGTGGAAAAGCGCGCGACCCCGCTTCAAGCCCCGGACAAGAAGGCCTGATGAGCCGGCCATGTGCACGCGTCGGTGCGAATTTAAGACTGAGCGTCCTGTATCAGCGAATGCCGATAGTTCGGACCGCCAGGGCGGCGGCGGAGGCACGGTTCTCGACGCCGAGCTTGGCGTAGATTTGTTCAAGATGCTTGTTGACGGTACGTGGACTGAGTTTGAGAATTTCAGCGATGTCACGGTTTGACTTGCCGCGCGCTATCCACAGAAGCACCTCTGCCTCGCGCAAGGTCACCGTAAGCTTTTGCTTGAGCAACGTCCGGTCGTCGTCGATTTCGCCTTCCAGGAGCCGCAGCAGATATTCATCGGGCCCGATTTGCCCGATGTAGAGCAGTCGCATCCCGACGGCGGAATTACGGTCCTTCAAATTAATCGATGCCGGCTCGGAACCCGGCTCGGCCGCCGCGCATTGGTGCAACCACGCTTGCACGTCGCGCGGCAAGACGTAATCCTCCCGGTCGAAATCCGTAAATGCGATGCCGAGCAGTCTAGCCGCCTGCGGCGTATACCAGAGGACGCGCCCGGTGTGGCTTGCCGCCAGCAGGAACCTGCCGAACGCATCGAGTGCCGTGCGGGCGCTGTGCGCCATGTGGGCGTTAGCGAGATGCACGCGAATCCGCGCCAGCAGTTCGCCGGGGACTATCGGCTTGCTGATGTAGTCCACGCCGCCGGCTTCAAGCCCTTCGATGATGTGCTCGGTGTCAGTGAGCCCGGTCATGAATATAATTGGTACGTGCGCGAGCGCCCGGTTCTGCTTCAGCTTGCGGCAGGTCGCAAAACCGTCATGCCCGCCTCTTCGAGCGCGTCGGTCAGGAATCTAAGCGTCTCGGGCGAGTCGTCGACCACGAGCACGATGTCCCGGGTCTCACTCTTACGCATGAGCGCGACGAACCTTCTGCAACGCAGACGCGTATCGTTTGAAGTCGAAGGCATTCACCACCAGGCGCATCCGGGTGATGAACTCGCCGCATTCCGGTGAGCCGCTTTCGATCTCGCTCAGTTTCTCGAGAATTCGTGTGACATGCCCGATTTCGCCAAGCCGGATCAACTCGTCGATGTCGCGACGGGCAGGAAGCGTGGACGCAACCGGCAACCCGGCCGGCAGCGACCCCGCCGACGCCGCCTCGGTCTCGTAGAGCCACTCTATATCGACCAGCAAATGGATCTTCTTAAGCAGCTGACGCAGGTCGATTGGTTTCATCAGCGTGTCGTCGTAGAGCCGCTCGGCCTCCAACATATGATGAGGATCGAGGGCGTTGGCCGACAGCATAAGGATTGCGGCGCGGTTGCCCGGCTGGCGGCAAAGGCGCTGTGCGACCTCCCAGCCATCCATCTCCGGCATCGCTATGTCGAGGAGTATGAGGTTTGGATTGGTTTGCCCGACGAGCTGCAAGCATTCATGTCCGGTTCCAGCACTCTCTACAAGGAAGCCGAGCGGCGTAAGCAGATCACGGATGAGTTCGCGCTGCACCTCGTTGTCGTCCACCACCAAGATCGTCTGCCGCGGTCCGACATAGCCGCGCACGCGGTATTCCATCGTCGACGCGATGCGCGGACGCGATACTTCCGACAGGAAGAGCTTCACGCGGAATGTGCTGCCTTTTCCAACCTCACTGCGAACGTTGATGTCGCCGCCCATGATCCTTGTCAGCAGACTGGTGATCGTAAGCCCAAGTCCGGTCCCAATCGTGGCCTTGGCGCCGACGGTGCGCGCCCGCTCGAACGGCTGAAAAATCCGCTCAAGGTCACTCTTATGAATGCCGACCCCGGTATCTTCGACCGTAAATTCGGCGACCTGATGATGATAACAGACCTGGATCGTTACATGCCCGGAGTCGGTAAACTTGATTGCATTGGACAGGAGATTGATCAGAATTTGGCGTAAGCGGTTTTCGTCCGTTTGCACCACGGCGGGCAAACGGCCAATTTGGACATGAAACTCGATGCCCTTGGCGATGGCTTGCAGGCGAAACATTGCGACGAGTTCTTCGAGGAAATCGGATAGTTCCACCTCGTTGCGGCTAAGGTGAAAACGGCCTGCCTCGATTTTTGAGATATCGAGCAGTCCATCGATCAGACCGGAGAGATGCTCGGCGCTGCGACGGACAACTTTGATGGCATTGATCCGTGCCTGTGGAATCGCCGGATCGCGCTCGAGGAGTTGCGCATAGCCGAGGATGGCGTTGAGCGGCGTCCGCAATTCGTGACTGAGGCCGACAACGTGCCGACTCTTGGCCTTGCTCTCCGCTTCGGCGATTTCCTTGGCTTTTTGCAATTTGGCATCGGTGCGCTTATGCGCCTCGATCTCGTTCATGAGAAGGTCGGTCTGGCGGTGGGTCTCTTCCTCGGCAACGCGGCGACTCTCCTGCGCCAGCACGAACAGCCACGCCGCCACGCCGGCGATGATGATAAGGATAAAAAATACGGTCCATAGTGTCGAAGCCAGCAGGTCCCGGGGCCCCTCCATATCGAGCGAGATCAGGAAATAAACCAGCGAAAGAACCGCGCCGATCACGCCGATGAAGAGCAGCAATACGCCGAGATAGCGGCCTACATGAGTGTTGAGCAGTCTAACGATCCGCTCCGGTAGCGCCCCACCGAACAAGGCAAGCAGTTGGTTCGAAATTCGCCCTTGCGGTTTGCAGCAATCGCGGCAACGCGTCTCCAGCGAGCAGCACAGCGAGCAAATCGCCCCGGAATAGGCCGGACAATGCGCCATGTCCTCGGCCTCGAAATGATGCTCGCAAATGGAGCAGCGGATTACGTCCTGACCGTTCCAGCTCTGTCGGGGCGTGCGCGCGACGTAGAACCGGCCCCGCGTCGCCCAGGCGATGCACGGAGCCATGACGAAGGCGACGAGGAGCGCGAGGAACGCCGATAGGGATTGCAGCGTCGTTCCAAGAACGCCGGAGAATGCGGCAATGCCGGCGACCGTCGCGGCCAGCATCGCGCCGACACCGACCGGGTTGATGTCGTAGAGATGCGCGCGCTTGAACTCAATTCCGGCGGGGCTAAGCCCCAACGACTTGTTGATCACAAGATCGGCGACAAGCGCGCTCACCCAGGAAACCGCAACGATAGAGTAGAGTCCCAGCGCATGCTCGAGCATCTTGAAAATGCCGAGCTCCATCAACATGAGCGCGATCGCCACATT
Organism: Xanthobacteraceae bacterium; assembly: GCA_049517455.1. Classification (GTDB taxonomy): domain Bacteria; phylum Pseudomonadota; class Alphaproteobacteria; order Rhizobiales; family Xanthobacteraceae; genus BOG-931. The sequence continues at coordinate 10,432 of JBEKSB010000047.1, read as the reverse complement.
GAACACCAGCCAAACTACCCGGCCGGGGTGACTGTGAGTGAGACGCGAAAAGAAATTCGACCACGCGATGGAGCCCGCGTAGGCATTGGTCACGTTGATCTTGAGCTGCGAAATAACGACGAACGCGCCGGTAAAGGCGAGCGCCGTCTGCGGCGAGGAAAACACGTATTCGAAGGCGACGAGATACATCCGCGTCGGCTCGACCGCCTTCGGCAGCGGCACAAAGTGCTCGACGGCGAGGAACGCCAGGAACGACCCGGCCAGGAGCTTCAGCATCCCGGGAACGATCCAGCCGGGACCCGCCGCCAGGTAGGCGACCCACCAGGCCCGCTTCCCCGTCTCGCCGCGCGCCGGCAGAAACCGCAAGAAATCGACCTGCTCACCGATTTGCGCGATGAGCGAGAACACGACTGTTGCGGCGGTGCCAAATAGAACGAGATTGAACGACTGTCCGTCGGAGCCGGCAAGCCCCGAGAAATTCGTCCAGCGCTCGAACGATGCACTGTCGGCGGCCGCGATATAGATGAACGGAATGAGGTGCAGCACGATCCATACCGGCTGCGTCCAGAACTGGAAACGGCTGATGAAGGTGATGCCGTGCGTGACCAGTGGAATAACGATCAACGAACTCAGCACATAACCCAAGAATAGCGGGATGCTGAGACACATTTCGAACGCGAGCGACATGATCGCCGCCTCGATGGCAAAGAACAGGAAAGTGAATGAGGCATAGATCAGCGAGGTGATCGTCGATCCGAGATAGCCGAAGCCGGCGCCGCGGGTGAGCAGGTCGATGTCGACCCCGTAAGTGGCCGCGTAGTAGGCAATCGGCAGGCTGGTGAGCAGGATCAGCACACCGACCACCAGAATAGCGGCCGTACCGTTGACGAAGCCGTAGTTCACGGTGATCGAACCGCCGATGGCTTCCAGCGCGAGGAACGAGACCGCTCCGATCGCCGTATTGGCGACGCGCAGGCTCGACCAGCGTCGCGCCGTCTTGGCGGTGAAACGAAGTGCGTAATCCTCAAGGGTCTGATTTGCGACCCATTGATTGTAGTTACGCCGAACGCGGACGATGCGTTGTTGCGCTGTCATGAGCGGTCACCATCTCGCATTCATGGTCTGGCGATCTGCGCTCTCCCTGTTCCGCGTACTTCCCTACCCCGTCGCCGTTTTTCGTTTCGTCTCACGCGCTTCACCCAACTCTAACGGCACCGAGCGGCCCGGCCGTGGCGAAAGACCAAGCAGTGTGCGATGCAAAAGAATAAATACAAAGCAATGTTCCTGTTTTGGACGCATATTTCGCGGTTTCCCCTTGTGAATGGGCATTATGATACGGCATTCGACGTAGGTATATACGTCAATCGACGTATGCTGCACTGCAATAAATCAGCGCAGTCTTCGATTCAAGGAGCGAGTCCCGCTCGCTCCGACGGGCAACAACCACTGCTGAATCGAGGCGTCGCATGTCTTCGGAAAAGCTCACAGGAAATCTCCTCACTCCTACCCGCCGCGGACTCCTCGTCGGCGCGGCCACATTATCGGCCACGGCGATGCTGCCGCAATTGGCGCTCGCCGAGGCACCGCCGACCGCGCAGGTGAACACGACCGGGCTCGCGGTCACCGACAGCGAAGTCACGGTCGGCATCTTGCATTCGGTCACCGGCACGATGGCAATCAGCGAGACCGGATCGGTGGAAGCCGAGAAGCTCGCGATCGAGCAGATCAATGCGCAAGGCGGCGTGCTCGGCCGGAAGATCAAATTCATCCAGGAAGACGGCGCCAGCGACTGGCCAACTTTCGCCGAGAAGGCGAAGAAGCTCCTGGTGCAGGACAAATGCGCCGCCGTCATGGGTTGCTGGACCTCGGCCTCGCGCAAGGCGGTGCTGCCGGTGTTCGAGCAATACAACGGCATGCTCTACTACCCGACCTTCTATGAAGGTCTCGAGCAGTCGAAGAATGTCATCTACACAGGCCAGGAAGCTACCCAGCAAATTCTTGCCGGATTGAACTGGGTCACCAAGGAGAAGGGAGCCAAGACCTTCTACCTGCTCGGCTCCGACTATATCTGGCCGCGCACGTCCAACAAGATCGCGCGCAAGCACATTGAGAATGTTCTTAAGCTCAAAGTCGTTGGCGAGGAGTATTTCCCTCTCGGCAGCACCCAGTTCAACTCCGTCATCAACAAAATGAAGCTGGTGAAACCAGACGTGATCTACGCGATCATCGTCGGCGGCTCCAATGTCGCTTTCTACAAGCAACTGAAGGCGGCAGGCATCGATCTCACCAAGCAGACCTTGATGACGATCTCGGTCACCGAGGACGAGATCCTCGGCATCGGCGGCGAGAACATCGTCGGCGCCTATGCCTGCATGAAGTATTTCCAATCGCTTGATAATCCAAACAACAAAGCCTTCGTTCCAGCATTCAAAAAGATGTGGGGCGAGAAGACCGTCATCGGCGATGTCACTCAGGCCGCCTATCTCGGACCATGGCTGTGGAAACTGACGGCGGAAAAGGCCGGCAGCTTCGATATCGACAAGATCGCCGCCGCTTCGCCCGGCGTCGAGTTCAAGGGCGCCCCGGAAGGGTACGTCCGCATCCACGAGAACCATCACCTGTGGAGCAAGACGCGGGTCGGACGCGCCCGCGACGACGGCCAGTACGACGTAATCTATGAGACCGCCGAGCTCATGGAGCCTGATCCGTTCCCGAAAGGATACCAATAGGCGCGCGAGAGTGCCTCGGCGCGCGGTCGCCGAGGCACATTCTTTCCATTCAATGCTCGCAGGGCAACGCGATGTTCGGTTATTCGCTCGGTGAACTCGGCTCGATTCTGGTGATGCAGGGCTTCTCGGGCCTGATCCTATTCTCGGTCTACCTGCTCATGGCGCTCGGTCTCGCGATCATCTTCGGCCAGATGGGCGTGATCAACATGGCGCATGGGGAGTTCATGATCCTCGGCGCCTACATGACGTATTTCTGCTCGCACCTGTTCGCAAGCTTTCTGCCGGGTCTGTACGGCGGATACTTCTTCGTCGCCATGGTTGTTGCGTTCATCGCCTCCGGCGCGGCCGGACTGTTCGTGGAGTGGGCGCTGATCCGTCGTCTCTACGCGCGTCCGCTCGACACCCTGCTGGCGACCTGGGGACTGAGCCTGATCATGCAGCAGGCGTTCCGCTCCGGCTTTGGAGCGCGCGAGGTCGGCGTTGAGCTGCCGCCCTGGATGATGGGTTCGTTGCAGGTTACCGACACAATCGAGGTCCAGATCAACGGCCTGTTCGTCATGGGCCTGACGCTGCTCATCACCGCTGGCGTTGCGCTTCTTCTTTTCAGATCGCGCTGGGGTTTGCAGGTGCGCAGCGTGATGGCGAACCGCACCATGGCCGGCGCGGTCGGTATCGACACGCGGCGGACCGACCGATTAACCTTCGGCCTCGGTTGCGGTATCGCCGGCATCGCCGGCAGCGCCTTCACCATGATCGGTTCGACCGGGCCGACCGCCGGCCAGCTCTATATCGTCGATACCTTCCTTGTCGTGGTCTTCGGTGGCGCGCAGAGCCTCATTGGCACCATCGCATCTGCGCTCACCATCTCACAGTCGCAATCGACGCTGGAGTTCTTTCTCACCGGATCGATGGCGAAGGTTCTTACCCTCCTCATCGTCATCGGCATCCTGATGCTGCGCCCGCAGGGGCTCTTTGCCCTCAAGGTCAGAAGGTAAGCACCGATGTCAGCCACGTCCGCAGGCCGCATCGATTCCCGCCGGCTCGAACTTATCGGCATTGTGTTGATCGCTGTGCTCATCCTGATCCTGTTGCCGCTTGTTCTCGACATTTTTCGGCTCAATCTCGTCGGCAAGTACCTGACCTACGCGTTCGTCGCCATCGGCTTGGTTCTGTGTTGGGGACAAACCGGAATCCTCAGCCTGGGTCAGGGACTGTTCTTCGGGCTCGGCGGCTACTGCATGGCCGCCTTCCTCAAGCTCGAGGCATCGAGCGTCGCCAATACCAAGATCCAGTCCACGCCCGGGATCCCCGATTTCATGGATTGGAATCAGCTCACAGCGCTGCCCTATTTCTGGGTTCCGTTCAAATCGCTGCCAGTCGCCCTAATCGCTGTCATCGCGGTGCCAACAATTCTGGCTTTCATTCTCGGCGCAGCTTTGTTCAAGCGGCGCGTGGGCGGCGTCTACTTTGCCATCATCACCCAGGCGCTGGCGCTAGTGATGACCATCCTGATCGTCGGCCAGCAGGGCTATACCGGCGGCATCAATGGCATCACCGACCTACGCACATTGCTCGGCTGGGATATCCGCACCGACAGTGCGAAATACATCCTCTATTTCGTCTGCTGCGTATTGCTGCTCGGCACCATGTTCGTGGCGCGCTTCGTACTGGCCAGCAAGCTTGGCCGCATCCTGGTCGCCACGCGCGACAAGGAGGATCGCGTCCGCTTTTCAGGCTACGACGTCGCCAACTACAAGATTTTCGTATTCTGCCTGGCGTCCGCCATGGCGGGCGTCGGCGGGGCAATGTTTACCCTTCAGGTTGGTTTCATGTCGCCGTCCTTCGTCGGCATCGTGCCGTCCATCGACATGGTCATCTTCTGCGCGGTCGGCGGCCGAAACTCCATCGTGGGCGCCGTGGCCGGAACGCTCCTGGTGAACTGGGCCAAGACCATGTTCTCCGAGGCGTTCCCCGAGCTTTGGCTGTTCGCCATGGGCGGGTTATTCATCGCCGTCGTCGTTGCCTTCCCGCGCGGCATCGCCGGCGTGATGACCGACCAGATCATTCCGAAGTTCGCGACAAAGTTCCCAACGTGGAAAGGCTCCGGTGGTGCTCAGCCGAGCGCGGCGCCGGCACCGGCCGAATAGGGGAGCGATCACGATGGCATCTAGCACCGATTTCCTGCTCGCGCTCGAATCCGTCAGCGTGTCATTCGACGGCTTCAAAGCCGTGAACGACCTCAACCTCTACATCGACTACGGCGAGTTGCGCGTCATTATCGGGCCAAACGGCGCCGGCAAAACCACCGTCCTCGATTTGATTTGCGGGCGTACCAGAGTTTCCGACGGCTCGATCAAGTTCAAGGATCAGGAAATAACGGGCTGCAAGGAGCAGGAGATCGTTCGCCGTGGCATCGGTCGAAAATTCCAAACGCCGACCATCTATGAAGACCTCACCGTGTTCGAAAATCTCGAATTGTCGTTGCCGCGCGGCCGCGACGTCGCCGGTGCGCTGTTCTGGAAACGCACCGATGAGGTCATCGAGCGCGTTCGTGAGATCGCCGCCATGATCTATTTGCAAGAGCAGCTCGATCGGCCCGCTGAAACGCTCAGCCACGGACAGAAGCAGTGGCTGGAGATCGGCATGCTGCTCATCCAAGACCCCGAGCTCCTGATGCTCGACGAGCCGGTTGCCGGAATGAGCGTATCGGAGCGCGCGAAAACTGCTGAGCTGCTCAAAAAGATCATCAAAAATCGCTCAGTGATCGTCATCGAGCATGACATGAAATTCGTGGAGAGCATCGCCCATCGGGTGACGGTCTTGCACCAAGGCAAAGTCTTGGCCGAAGGCGACATGCAATCGGTTCAGAACAATCCGAAAGTCAAAGAAGTTTATCTCGGTCATTGAGGACGGGGCAGGATGCTGGAAGTTCACAACCTTTCCGCGGCCTACGGGCAAAGCGAGGTCCTGCATGGAATCGATCTGTCGGCCCACGCCGGCGAGATTGTTACGCTCGTGGGCCGCAACGGCATGGGCAAGTCCACGCTGATGAAATCGCTCATCGGCGTCATGCCGGCGCGTTCGGGAGAGATCGTCGTCGATGGCGCCGACGTCGCCGGGCTGCCCAGCTATCAGCGCGTCGCGCGCGGACTCACTTACGTGCCGCAAGGACGGCAGATCTTCGGAACCATGACAGTCAAGGAAAACATCGAGACCGGCCTCGTGGTCACCGGCAAAAGCGAAATCCCTCGCGAAATTTTTGACTTGTTTCCCATCCTGGCGGATTTCGCCAATCGGCGCGGCGGCAATCTATCTGGCGGCCAGCAACAGCAATTGGCGATCGCGCGCGCCCTCGTCAGCAATCCGAAGGTGCTGCTGCTGGATGAGCCGACGGAGGGCATCCAGCCGTCCATCATCAAGGATCTGGCACGGCTGCTGCGCGACATCCGCAGCATCCGCAACATCTGCATCGTCGTCTGCGAGCAGTTGTTGAGCTTCGTTCTCGACGTCGCCGATCGCATTCTGGTCATGGAAGGAGGCCGAATCGTGCATGCCGACACCCGGGAAAATGTCGACGAGGCGGCGATCGCCCAATTCCTCTCAGTCTAAGGATGAATTTCCACGGCCGAGTGTGGGTTGATTGAAGTTCACCAATTTGCGCGGAAGGAGCTGAAATGTCCAAGACGATCGTGAAGATTGACCTCTCGGAGTCTCCCTACAAGAACGAAATGATCCACAATCGGTGGCATCCGGACGTTCCGATCCTCGAGTGGGTGAAGGCGGGCGAAGACTTCATCATGGAGACGTATGACTGGACCGGAGGATTCATCAAGAACAATGAATCCGCCGACGATGTCCGCGACATCGATCTGAGCATCGTGCATTTCCTGTCAGGCCCGATCGGTGTCCACGGCGCCGAGCCGGGCGATCTCCTCGTAGTCGATATTCTCGACATCGGCATACTCCCCGAGAGCCCCTGGGGATTCAACGGCTTCTTTTCCAAGAAGAATGGCGGCGGATTCCTCACTGACCACTTCCCGCTGGCGCAGAAGTCGATTTGGGATATTTCGGGACTCTATACCCATTCCCGCCACGTCCCCGGGGTCAACTTCGCCGGCCTCGTCCATCCCGGTCTGATTGGCTGCCTGCCCGACCAGAAAATGCTTGAGGCCTGGAACGCGCGCGAACAGGCGCTCATTGACACCAATCCAACGCGCGTACCGCCGCTGGCTAATCCCCCGTTCTCGGCCACGGCACATTGCGGCCGCGCCAAGGGCGACGTGAAAAACAAGATCGCCGCCGAGGGCGCTCGCACCGTTCCTCCACGCGAACATGGCGGCAATTGCGACATCAAGGACCTGTCGCGCGGCTCGAAAGTCTATTTCCCGGTCTACGTGAAGGGAGCCGGCCTCTCGATGGGCGACCTTCACTTCAGCCAGGGCGACGGCGAAATCACCTTCTGCGGCGCCATCGAAATGGCGGGATGGCTGCACCTGAAGGTCGATCTCATCAAAGGCGGCATGGCCAAGTACGGAATCAAGAATCCGATCTTCAAGCCGTCGCCGATCGTGCCGACCTACAATGATTATCTCATCTTCGAGGGCATCTCGGTCGACGAGCAGGGCAAGCAATATTACCTCGACGTCCACATCGCCTATCGGCAGGCCTGCCTGAACGCCATCGAATATCTGACCAAGTTCGGCTATTCGCCCGCCCAGGCTTACGCGATCCTTGGCACGGCGCCCTGCCAAGGCCACATCTCGGGAGTGGTCGACATTCCCAACGCTTGCGCCACCCTGTGGCTTCCGACCGACATCTTTGCGTTCGACGTGATGCCCGGCGCAGACGGACCGGTCAAACACGTCAAGGGCGGCGTCGATATTCCCATGTCACCCGACAAATGACGCCTGCCGGGCCAACGATGTCCTACCGGCGACGCGTGGGGGGCGGCCGGCCTTGCCGCCCCCTCTTTCTCCGCAACGGAACCGCGATCGCGGCAAGCTGACGAGGAAAGCCAATGCCTGTTTATGATTATCTCTGCGCGCGATGCGGACCCTTCACCGACATGAGGCCAATGGCCGAATCCGAGTTGCCACATGAATGTCCGGCATGCGGGAAGGATGCGCCGCGGGCGTTTCTAACCGCGCCGTATCTTGCGGCCATGTCCACGGAGCGCAGGGTCGCGCACGCGACCAACGAACGGAGCGCATCGGCGCCGCAGACGTTGTCCGGTATGAAACGGACGCACGGCAGCGGCTGTGGCTGCTGCTCCGGCAAATCGCTTCGCTATGACAAGAGCGGCTCCAGCCGCACGGGCGCCAAGGGCTTTCCGACGCGCCGGCCGTGGATGCTCTCGCATTGATCGAGAGCAATGGAAGTGCCGCCTGATAAGCGCCTGGGATCGACACCACGGCGGCGGCTGACATCTGGTTCCTCACGTCAATCTCGGCTACGACACGATCGACCGACCGGATCGCCGGCTGGGGCCGTCCCAAGCGGGCGGTTGTGAGGAATATCGCAAATGAAAGAGACCAAGCGCGCGGCGTCGATCAGAACCGGTGCGCACGAGCCGCGCCGGCTCGTGATCGGCATTTCCGGCGCTTCCGGCATCATCTACGGCGTGCGCGCCTTGGAGCTATTGCGGCCCATGGACATCGAGACGCACCTGGTGATGAGCAAATCGGCCGAGATAACGCTCGCATATGAGACCGACCTCAAGCCGAGCGACGTGCGCGCGATGGCGTCGACGTATCATCCTATCGGCGACATCGGCGCTTCGATCTCGTCCGGATCGTTTCCGACCATCGGCATGCTGATCGCGCCATGTTCGATCCGCACCATGAGCGAAATCGCTACCGGCGTGACGAGCTCGTTGCTTACCCGCGCCGCCGACGTCGCGCTCAAAGAGCGCCGCTGTTTGGTACTAGCCGTACGCGAAACGCCTTTGCATGCAGGCCACTTGCGTACGATGACGCTGCTGGCGGAGATGGGCGCCATCGTGGCGCCGATCGTACCCGCCTTCTATAGCCGTCCCCGCACTGTTGATGACATCATCAATCAGACCGTCGGCCGGCTGCTGGATCTATTCGGTATCGAGTCCGGCGTGGTCAAACGCTGGCGCGGAATCCGGCTGGATCGCGCATAGCACAGCACCGGCGACATGAGGTCACAAACGACGGCGCGCGATCCTATCAGGGGGGGTCGGCAAAATTTGGTGGGCCCAGGAGGACTCCGCAAGCTAACATATTCAATAGCTTATAGTGTCCCACCTCTCGCTAACCTTCCATTGAATTCCAAGCCATATTTTTGAGATTGTCCCACCGTTGAAAAACGCGCGGATCAAAACTGTTGCGACAGCCTTGATTATCATGCGGGTAACTTTTTCGAAGAAGTAATTGCGTATCACCAACTCAAATGGCTGCTGAAAATAAAGTATCGGAAAAGCGAGTGATTGCGGCTGGAGAGACAATGGATACCGATGCCCCGGGAGAGCCGATACGTTCGCCCTCCACTGCCGCCGAACGCACGCGTCAATACCGCCGGCGGCGACGCTGTGTGCGGCGGCCTTTCAAGGCGGAGCTAGACGTCGCTGACGCAGAAGCTTTGGCGCGGCGGGGCTACCTCGCACCGACGGATCGAAAGACCAGTGAGGCACGGTCGTAGAGCAAAAGCGAGGTAAAACGGCAATGGCTGACGAAAAGCATATTCGTGGAAGTGATGCTGCTCGTATGGCCGTCGAAAACGACAAACGGCGGCCGATTGCTCTCGAGCCTGCACCCAACGGCTCGGTTGATTCAACCTCTGAATCCCACCTCCTCGTTGAAACCGATACTCACTCTCGGGCGCCCCCACCCCGCGTGCTAAAATCGTCACGTATGAACGATCAGGTCCTTGCACCGACGCCGGACCTGGAGACCCATCGAGCGGCTTTGCGGCGCGTCTTCGGTACTCTTTCGGAGGAGTACTCGGCGCAAACGCGAAGCCAGCACGTCGAGCGCTGCTGCGACGGCTTCGGGGGTTCACGGCTGGTTGTCCGGGGTGGGCGCGGTGACCTACGCCGAATTCCCGTCGGTTTTGCCTGAGCGACGGCTGTCGGCAAGGACCAGACCCGCAAAGGATTGCGGCCCGGACGGCGCCAAGAAAGTACGGCCGCTGACCCAAGCGTCAATCGGCGAGATCGCATCGAGCAGGGCGCGTCGCGTTCAGCCCGCAATCTTGATCGCAAAGGCGTAAGCGAGCGCCACTTCCTTCAGGCGCTCGAAGCGGCCCGCAGCGCCCGCGTGCCCAGCATCCATGTTGGTGCGGAAGGCGATCAGGTTGCGATCGGTGCGCAAACGGCGCAGCCGGGCGATCCATTTTGCCGGCTCCCAATAGAGGACACGCGGGTCGGTCAGTCCGGCCAGCGCGAGGATCGCCGGATAATCCTGCGCGCGCACGTTCTCGTAGGGCGAATAGGCGAGGATGGTGCGAAATGCCGCTGAGTCGCGGATCGGGTCGCCCCATTCCGGCCATTCCGGCGGCGTGAGCGGCAGCGTCTCGTCGAGCATGGTGTTGAGCACGTCGACAAACGGGACCTCGGCAATCAGGCCTGCATAGAGATCCGGCCGCATGTTTGCGACCGCACCGATCAATGTGCCGCCGGCGGATCCGCCATGCGCGACGAGCTTGCCCCCCGCAGCCCAGCCCTGCTTCACGAGATACTC
>JBEKSB010000046.1:0-22474 GCA_049517455.1 Xanthobacteraceae bacterium | reverse complement strand
GGCCATTCGCTTGAGCGCCGATGGCGTAAACAGATTGCGCATGATTGTCTCGATCACTCATCTAATAAGGTCGCGCGCCTAATCAAACAGTCGATGATGTCGAATATGGCTGGCTCGTTTATAAACGTGATCAACTCCTACCTAACAAATTACATCAATTTTTGCGCGGATATCCGAAAGGGTTGTTCGCACGGTATGAACATACTTAGTTGTGCGTAGCGGGGGCCGCCCCTAACGGGTCCGACCGTGACGGACGGTTAAGCTCGATCATGTAGCGAGGTCGGGCGGTGTCAGCTGAGAAGGCTCTCCCGCGAAGGAGAGGATCATGACAAGATGCTCATCGCCGATCGTGCTTGTTGTCGCGTTCGCGGGACTTCTTGCGAGCGGTATTGTCGCGCACAGTGAACCGCCGAAATCGATCAGGGTCGGCTATTCGATCTCGCTGACCGGACCGAACGCGGCGGGCGCAGGCATCACGGTCCTCCCCAATTACCGCCTTTGGGTGAAAGAGGTGAATGCCGCCGGAGGCATCCTGCTCAAAAGCGTCGGCAAGCGGGTTCCGATCGAGGTCATCGAGTATGATGATCATAGCAACGTGATCGATGCGGAGACGGCCATCGAGCGGCTGATTTCGCAGGACAAGGTCGACTTCATTCTTGCGCCGTGGGGGACCGGACTGAACCTCGCCGTGGGGCCGCTGTTCCACCGCGCCGGATATCCGCAGCTGGCGACCACCGCGTGGCCTCCGGAATCATCAAGACTCTGGCCGAACAGTTTCTGGTTTCTGGGCACGCCAGCCGGGGCCGCGCGGGCATTTGTAGATATAATTTCCAAGCTGCGTTCGGAGGGCAAGATCGGCAACACCGTCGCAATGCTCAGCGTGGCCGATCAGTTCGGCATCGGGCTGGCGAAAGTGGCCCGCAAGGCCTTCAAACAGGCGGATTTTGATCTCGTCTACGATCGAGCTTATCCGGTCGAAACCCGGGACATGAGCGAGGTCTTGACCGAGGTGAAGGCGCTCAAGCCGGATACGTTTGCCGCCTTCAGCTATCCGCCGGACACGATCATGATCACCGAGCAAGCGCGCGTTTCGGACTTCAACCCCAAGGTCTTCTATACCGCTGTCGGGACCGCATTCCCGCTCTACAAACAGCGCTTCGGCGCCAACGTGGAAGGCGTGATGGGCATCGGCGGGTGGAACGCGGAAGCCCCGGCGAGCAAGGACTACTTTAAACGTCACCTGGAGATGACCGGCCAAGAGCCGGATCGTTGGGCGAGTCCGATCACATATGCGTCTCTTCAGATGCTGCAGCGAGCGATCGAACGCGTAGGCGGTATCGATCGCGTAGCAGTGATCAAGGAATTGCAGACGGGGACGTTTGAAACCGTCGTGGGTCCTGTCAAGTTCAAGAACAACCTCTACGAGGACACATGGTGGGTCGGGCAGTGGCAGAATGCGGAATTTGAGGGGATCGCACCGGCGAGTTTGCCCGGCGCGCAGCCGATCATTTTCCCGAAGCCGCCGTGGCATACCGACGCCGACCGGTAAGTCATCTTTCCGTGACGAACGATTCAGTTCGAGACTTTGGCGATGCGCGGCGGTGCCAGGTGCGAGGGCGCTCCGCCAAGGAGACAATCATGACAAGACGCCCATCGCCAATCGCGTTCGTTGCTGCATGCGCGGGACTGATGGCGTGGCGAGCGCCATTGCCGCGTATAGTGAAACGCCGAAATCGATTAGGATCGGATATGCGATCTCGCTGACCGGGCCGAACACGGCAGGCGCGGGCATCACAGTCCTCCCCAATTACCGCCTTTTGGTGAAAGAGGTGAATGCCGCCGGCGGTATCATGCTCAAGAGCATCGGCAAACCCGTGCCGATCGAGGTCATCCAGTACGATGATCATAGCAACGCGGACGACGCGGTAGCGGCCGTCGAGCGGCTGATTTCGGAGGATAAGGTCGATTTTATTCTTCCGCCGTGGGGAACCGGACTTAATCTCGCGGTAGCGTCGCTCTTCCACCGCGCCGGATATCCGCTTCTGGCGACGACCGCGATGAACGATCAGGCTCCCGAACTGGGCAAGCTCTGGCCTAACAGTTTCTGGTTCAATGGCACCGCGACCGGTGCCGCGCAGGCATTCGTGGCGACGATCTCCAAGCTGCGTTCGGACGGCAAGATCGGTAACAGCGTCGCAATTCTCAGCGTGGCCGATCAGTTCGGCATCGGGCTGGCGAAGGTCGCGCGCAAGGCTTTCAAACAGGGTGGTTTTGTTCTCGTCTACGATCGAGCATATCCGGTCGAAACAGAGGACATGCGCGAGGTCATGATTGAGGTGAAGCGTCACCACCCGGATACGTTCGCCGCCTTCAGTTATCCACCCGACACGATCATGATCACCGAGCAGGCACGCGCGTCGAATTTCAACCCCAAGGTTTTTATACCGCCGTCGGGACGGCATTCCCGCTCTACAAGGAGCGCTTCGGCGTCGACGTGGAAGGCGTGATGGGTATCGGCGGCTGGAACGCGGAAGCCCTGGCAAGCAAAGAGTATTTTAGACGTCACCTGGAGATGACCGGTCAAGAACCGGATCGTTGGGCAAGTCCGATCATATATGCGTCGCTTCAGATGCTGCAGCAGGCGATCGAGCGCGTTGGCGATATCGATCGCGCGGCAGTAATCAAGGAATTACAGACCGGGAGGTTCGATACCGTCGTTGGTCCTATCAAGCTCAAGAACAACCTATACGAGGACCCGTGGTTTGTTGGGCAGTGGCAGAACGGGGAATTTGAGGGGATCGCGCCGGCGTCCTTGCCCGGCGCACACCAGATCATGTTCCCCAAGCCCCCGTGGCATACCGATGCCGACCGCTAAGATATTCTCCGGCGCGATCGACCGCGATCACGAACGTCCCTTGACGTAATCCGTCAATCCCATCGCGAGGTGGTCGAACAGGAGACGGACGCGGCGCGTCGCCTTCAAGCCTTCGTGCATGACGAGCCAGACTTCCAGCCCGTACTGGATGGCATTCGGCAACACGGCGACGAGCTCGGGCGTGCGGCGCGCGATATTCTCCTGGCAGCCGCCGATGCCGGCGCCGGCGCGCAACGCCGCGAGCTGGGCGAGGTCGTTGTCGCAACGGAAGCCGAAATCTTCGCGCGTCAGCCGCTGGGCGAAGTCGCCCGCGCCGCGAAACGTGCGGCTATCGCGGTCGAAGCCGATCACGCAATGGCTTGCCAGATCGGCAAGCGAGCGCGGCTCGCCGAAGCGCGCGAGATAGTCACGATGGGCGTAGAGCTTGATACGCGAACTGCCGATACGCCGCGCGACCAGTCCGCTCTGCGTCGGACGGACCATGCGCACCGCGATGTCGGCGTCGCGGCGCGCTAGATCCTCGTTGCGATTGGTGAGCGCCAGCTCGATCGCGATGCTCGGATGCTCGGCGTGGAACGTTGCGAGGATCGGCGGCAACACCTCGCAGCCGACAACGTCGCTCGCGGTCACGCGCACCGCGCCGCGGTCGGCAGCCGCCTCACCCGAGGCCGCGCGCCCCAACGCCGCCGCGGCAGCCGCCATCGCTTCGGCATGCGATCCTAACGCCAGCGCCGCCGGCGTCGGCGTCAGGCCGCGAGGCGACCGCGTGAATAACGTCGACCCCAGCGCCGCTTCCAGCGCGTCGATGTGGCGCCCGACGGTCGGCTGCGTAAGGCCGAGCCGCCGCGCCGCGCCGGAAAGGCTGCCGTCACGCGCGACCTCGACGAAGGTGCGCAGTTCATCCCAATTTGGGACCCGCCGTGTCATACAAAAACGTATAGCTAAACAACGGTAATATGCAATTACGTTTTGTCACGGCGTGCGGTAGCAATAGCCATCGCCGCTCCAAATGGGTGGCGCACAACGAGGCTTCCACAATGGCATCCGCTTCGCAGATCAAGTCCCTCGCAAATCCCGCACTTGCGCCTTTTCGCGCCGAGGCCGGGTTTGTCGCCGGCGGCGTGCGCGTGCTGCTGCGGCTCGAGGGCTTCGCCGCATTCGCGGCGGCGCTCGCGCTGTATTGGCGTGCCGGCTTTTCCTGGCCGGTCTTCGCGCTGCTTTTCCTCGCGCCCGATCTGTCGATGCTTGTCTATCTCGCCGGACCGCGCGCGGGCGCCATCGGATACAATTTCGCCCACACTTACGCCGCGGTCCTTTCGCTCATACTCGGCGGAATTGTCGGCGGCGCGCCCGCCGCGACGGCCGTCGGGCTTATTTGGGTCGGCCATATCGGCTTCGACCGGGCGCTCGGCTACGGCCTCAAATATTCAACGGGTTTCGGCGACACCCATCTCGGTCACCTCGGCCGGCGCTGAGACTCGCACCCATATTCACAAAGGAGAACACCATGCGCGTTCACGCCATCGAGACCGGCCGCGTCCGGATCAAGCAGGCTCAGATCGAAGGCCGCGGTCACGGCCTGTGGCGGCAGCTTCAGCCGATACTCTCGCAACAATGGGCGGACTGGTCGCCGGTTTACGCTTGGGCGATCGAGCACCCCGAGGGCGTTATTGTTGTCGACACCGGATCGGCCGCCCATCTGAAGTCGCTGCCCGCCTGGCATCCGTATTTTCAGTTGAGCGTTCGCTTCGACACCGAGCCCGAGCAGGAAGTCGGTCCGCAATTGCGGAGCCTCGGTATCGGCCCCCGTGACGTCAAGACGGTGGTGCTGACGCACTTGCATGTCGACCACGACGGCGGCCTCGCGCACTTTCCCAATAGCCGCATCCTCGCCGGCGGCGACGAACTCGCGCGCACGGCCGGCATCAGTGGCCTGATCCAGGGCTATCTGCCGAACCGATGGCCGAAATGGTTCGACCCCCAACCGCTGGCCTGGGAGACCTCGCGCTGCGGCCCGTTCGCGTGCAGCGCGCGTATCACCGACGCGGGAGACGTCATCGCGGTGCCGACACCGGGTCACACGCCAAGCCACATTTCAGTCATCGTGAATGACGGCAACGAGCAGATCGTGCTCGCCGGTGACGCATCGTATCTGGAGTCGACCATGTTGAGCGACACGATCGACGGCGTCAGCTCAGACGAAGCCGCGGCACACGCGACACTTTCCCGTATCCGCGAATTATGCGCACTGCGCCCGACCATCTACCTGCCGACGCACGATCCTGAAGCCGCCGAGAGGCTCTCTGAAGGACGCACGGTTATCGTGCGTGCTCACACGTGGAGCGCCGCCAGTTGCCCACCGTCGGCGACGATAGTCACGCCGGTCATGTAACGCCCGGCATCGGAAACCAGCAGCAGCAGTGGGCCGTCGAGATCGCCTACATCGCCGAAGCGGCCCATCGGAATCTGGCGCTTCATCGCGGCGCCCGGCCCGGCAAGATAGTCGCGATTGATTTCAGTGACGATCCATCCAGGTGCGATGGCGTTGACGCGGATACCTTTGAATGAGAGTTCCAGCGCAAGTGCCTTGGTCAGTTGGACCACGCCGGCCTTGGCCGTCGCATAAGCAGCGACGCCTTTGTCGGGGCTGAAGCCGAGCACTGAAGCGATGTTGACGATCGCGCCGCCCGTGCCGGCTGCGAGCATGCGGCGCGCCGCCTCCTGCGCCCAATAGAACACTGCGTCGAGGTTGGTCGCTAAGACCCGCCGCCAGTCCTCCTCCGCAAGATCGACGGCGCGGCCGGAATGCACAATGCCGGCATTGTTGACCAGGATCGTCACCGTGCCGAAGGCGTTTTCGGCGGCGTCGAACGCCGCCTGCATCGCCGCACGATCGCGAACATCGGCCTCGACCGCGATAGCGCGACCGCCCGATTTCTCGATCCGCGATTTCACGGCGTCGAGGCGATCGGCCCGCCGCGCCACCAGAACCACCGCGGCGCCGTTCGCCGCCAGAATTTCGGCGAAACGCGCACCAAGGCCGCTCGATGCGCCGGTCACCAGGGCAACCTTGCCGGCAAGGTCGAAGATCTGTACTGCGGTCATTGGGTTCTCTCTAAACTTATCCCGATTGGGAGCGCTACTACAAGTTAGAGGCTCATTGCTGATTGGAAGCGGCGCTGGTCACGAGCCGTAGAGTCTGTGCGGCAGCCAAGTGGCGAGCGCCGGCACGAACCACAGCGCCGCCAGCATGGCGAGCTGGATCACCACAAAAGGAATGATGCCGAGATAAATGTGCCGGGTCGTCACCTCGGGCGGCGCGACGCCGCGCAGATAAAACAAGGTCGGACCCAGCGGCGGGTGGATGTACGAGGTCTGCAGGTTCACCGCCATCATGATGCCGAGCCAGATCGGATCGACGCCGGGCATTTTTAGCAGGATCGGCGCCACGATCGGCACCACCACGAAGATGATCTCGAAGGCGTCCATCACAAAGCCCAGCACGAACAGTGCGATCATGACCGCCAGCGTCGCGCCGCCAGCGCCGCCGGGCAGACCGGTCAGCGCCCGTTCCACCAGATCGTCGCCGCCCAAGCCGCGGAACACCAGGCTAAACAGCGTCGCACCGATCAGGATGAGGAAAATCATGCTGGTGATCTGAGTGGTGCGCACCATCACCGGCATCAGCAAGCCCACCGCGCCGGCCTTGCGCGCGGCCAGCAGGATCGAACCGACGGCGCCGACCGAAGCCGCTTCGGTCGGTGTTGCGACGCCGCCGAGGATGGAGCCAAGTACGGCGAGGATGAGGGCGAGCGGCGCAATCAAGACCGCACCGAGCCGGCGCGCCAGAGCAAAGCCGTGCGGCGCGGTGGGATCGGGCGCAATCGCCGGTGCTTTCTTCGGGAAAAAAATCGCAACCGCGATCACATAAAGAATGTACAGAAAGACCAGCACCAGGCCGGGCATGATGGCGCCGGCAAACAGGTCGGCAACCGAGACGGCTTGCGGCGCGAAATTTCCCTGCGCCAATTGCGCCGCCCGAAAGGAATTGCTGAGCTGATCGCCGAGCAGGATCAGCACGGTCGCCGGCGGGAAAATTTGCGCCAGCGTCGCAGTTGCCGCGACGGTGCCCGCCGCGAGCGCCTTATCATAGCCGTGACGCAGCATGATCGGCAGCACGATCAGTCCCATCGTCACAGTTGTGGCGCCGACGATGCCCTTTGCTGCCGCAAGCAGCGTGCCGACCAGTATGACGGCGATGCCGAGGCCGCCCGGCAACGCGCCGAACAAGCGACCGAGGGTTTCCAACAGCTCCTCGGCGATGCGCGAATGGTCCAGCATCACACCCATAAAGACGAACAGCGGGATTGCGAGCAGGACCTCGTTACCCATGATGCCGAAGATGCGCGGCGGCAGCGCGGCAAGGAGCCCCAAGTCCATGATTCCAGCGGCTGCGGCGATGGCGGCGAAGATAAGCGACACACCGGCAAGCGTGAGCGCAACCGGGTAGCCGAAGAGCAGCACGGCACACACGGCAAGCACCATCGCGACGGCGAGCATTTCGGCCATGGTTCAACGCGACGGTTGCCCGGCCGGTCCGAACAGAACGAGCGCGGCACGGATCGCCTGCGCGACGCCTTGCAGGCCGACGAGAAAAGCAAACAGAGGGATGAACGTCTTCAGCAGATAAACGAACGGCAGTCCGCTCGCCTCGCGAGAACGTTCAAGGATCGCCCACGAATGCGAGGCATAGGGAATGGACAGAAGCGCGAGCACCACCGCAAACGGCATGAGGAGGACGAGCGCGCCGAAGAGTTCGATCAATGCCCGCGCGCGCGGCTTTGCCCGCTCGTAGAAGATGTCAACGCGCACATGACCGCCAACCTGCAGCGTCCAGGCGGCCGCGAGCAGGAACAGGGCCGCCTCTGCATAAAGAACCGATTCCTGCACCGCGATCGAACCGACGCCGAACACGTAGCGCATCACCACGATGGCGAACTCGGCGGCCACGATGAACAAGCAGCACCATGACGCCGCCCGGCCGATCGCCATCGTGATGCGGTCGATGCCATCGGCGATGAGCTTGAACGGCGTCCTCATGGTTCTTGGGCGGTCCTGCGCGATGTGACAGCGTGCCTCGACGCACTATAATGCCGGTTCTGGGAAGCCGCGAATGGAGAGACGTGCGATGGCGCACGATCACGATGACGATCATCACGAGCACGGCTCGGAGCTATCCGAGATGCAGCTGCGCGTGCGGGCGCTGGAAACCGTGCTGGCCGAGAAGGGCTACATCGATCCTGCCGCGCTCGACGCGATGATCGAGGCCTTCGAAACCAAGATCGGCCCGCACAACGGCGCACGTGTGGTCGCGAAAGCCTGGACCGATCCGGCATTCAAGCGAGCGCTGGTCGAGGATGCGACCAAGGCCGTGCAATCGCTCGGCTTGATCAACCGCGTCGGCGATCACCTGATTGCGGTCGAGAATACGCCCGGACTTCACAACATGATCGTGTGCACTTTGTGCTCCTGCTATCCGTGGGAAGTACTTGGACTGCCGCCGGTCTGGTACAAATCCGCGCCTTATCGCTCGCGCGCGGTCAACGATCCGCGCGGCGTGCTCGCCGATTTCGGCCTCAAACTGCCGGCGGACACCCAAATCCGCGTGTGGGATTCGACCGCGGAGACGCGATTCATCGTGTTGCCGATACGGCCGGCCGGCACCGAAGGCTGGAGCGAGGAAAAACTCGCCGCGCTGGTCACGCGCGACTGCATGATCGGCACCGGCCTGCCGAAGAACGCCGCGGAGATCGCGTGATGGATGGCGTTCACGACATGGGCGGCATGCACGGCTTCGGCAAGGTTGAGCCCGAAGAGAATGAGCCGGTGTTCCACGCGGCATGGGAAGGACGTTGCCTGGCGCTCAACCGCGCGATGGGGGCGATCGGCGCCTGGAACATCGACGAGGGGCGTGCCGGCATCGAAGCGCTGCCGCCAGACGTTTACCTCTCGCGCTCCTATTACGGGAAATGGGCGCTGCGGCTCGAAAACATGATCATCGAACGCGGCCTTGCCGGCCCCGATGAGATCGCTGCCGGTCATGCGCTCCACACCGCCAAGCCAATCAAGCGCAAGCTCGGCGTCGCCGATGTTCCCCGGACGCTGACGCGCGGCTCCTTCGGCCGGCCCGCGGAAGCGCCCGCCCGCTTCAAGGTCGGCGAACCTGTCCGCGCGAAGAACATTCATCCGCCGACGCACACGCGCCTGCCGCGTTACGCACGCGGCCACATCGGCGTAATCGAAGCGGTCCGCGGCTGTCATGTGTTTCCCGACTCGGTCGCGATCGGGGCGGGTGAAAACCCGCAATGGCTCTACACGGTGCTGTTTGATGGCCGCGAATTATGGGGCGAAGCCACCGATTCCACACTCAAGGTCTCGATCGAGGCATTCGAGCCGTATCTGGAAGCGGTGCAGTTATGAGCCACGCCGAGGGTCCGGTGTTTCGCGAGCCTTGGGAGGCGCAGGCCTTCGCGCTCGCGCTGTCGCTCAACGAACGCGGCGTGTTTTCCTGGAAGGAATGGGCCGCCACGCTCGGCGAGGAAATCAAGAAAGCACAGGCAGCCGGCGATCCCGACACCGGCGAGACCTATTATCGCCACTGGCTCGCCGCGCTCGAGCGGCTCGTCGCCGCGAAAGGTCTTGCCGACGCGGAAACGCTCGCGCGCACCCGCGAGGCCTGGCAGCGCGCAAGCCTGCGCACCCCGCATGGCACGCCGATCGAGCTAAGGCCGGGCGACTTCGGCGGCTAAGGCCAGATTGGCGGATGGGTGCCGAGCGGCACTGACGGCCTGAGCCATCGCGCAGGTGTCGCCGAAAGCTGCGCCGCGTGCCGCACAGCACGCATTGCGCCGAACGGCGACGGACTGTCCTCAAGCAGATCGACCACCTCATCGCGCGATGGCAGCGGACAGGAAAAGCCGCCCTCAACCCGACCCAGATTCCAAATCCATCGTCCGGTGGCCGCCAGCGAAACGCGGACCAGCCAGCTACCGCCTTCGCTCGCTTGGCGGATGCGCGCCATGATCGTCCCGAAAGCCAATAAGTACCCCGTCGCATGGTCGAGCGCCTGGCATGGCAGCTCCTTCGGGCCCTCAACACCGGCGGCTTGGGCCTCGGCGACGTTGAAGCCGGTTGCCGTCTGCACCAGCGAGTCAAAGCCGCGGCGTGACGCCCATGGTCCCGCGTCGCCGTAAGCCGAGAGCGAGCCGTAGACGATCCCGGGACGGAGCGCCGCGACATCGGAGAACCCAAATCCGCGCGAAGCAAGCGCACCCGGCCGGAAGGCTTGCAGAAAAATATCGGCGTCCCTGATGAGATTCCCCAAGGTGGCTCTGCCCTCCGGCGTGGCGATATCCGCATAGGCGGAGAGCTTGCCGCGCCCGGTGTCCTTCACCAGCCAATCGGCGAAAGGCAGGCCCGGCGCTGAAATGCGCATCACATCCGCCCCATGCGCCGCCAGCGCGCGCCCCGCGACCGGACCGGCGATGATGCGTGTCAGATCAAGGACGCGAAGGCCCGAAAGTGATTTTCGACCCGTCGGAAGTGGCCGCACCGGCGCGTCGCCGATCTTGTCGATCCGCACCACGGGCATCGCCGCAACTGCCGCCGCTTGCGGATGCCTGGCCCACTCGTCCGGCGACCGCATCGCAGCGACGACGCAGCTGCTTTGGTAAGCCGCCGTCTCAAAGGCGACCGCATCCCATTTGTTGAGCGCGTCCTCGACAGAAGCCCGCGTCGGCGCACAGCCGAGCAACTTGATGACGTTCTCGCGGTGGTGCGGGAAATTCATGTGCAGCCGCACGAAGCCGCCGTCTCCCGTGCCGTAGGCGCGGAACAGCGGATCGCCGAAAGTCGCCGGCGCGCTTCCGTCGATCGTCAGATAGTGCTCGCTGCGAAACTCAATCGCAGCATGGCGCATGTCCGCGCTCACGCGCTGGCGCGCTGCGCCGGCGCGATGGCGCAGCTCCGCCGCCGCTAGCCCGACAGCGGCGATGCTCGCTTGCGCGGTTGCACCGACGCGGAACGACGACGGGAGCACAGGCTCGCTACCAGAGAGCTGCAGATGGTCGAGCGCGGTCGCGTCAGCGCCAACGAGTTGCCACAGGCTGGCAACAATATCCGCAGGCGAGCTGGCGTTGGTCACGACTGTTGCTTCTTCCGCCGCGTGCGTAGCGGTTGCGAGCTATTGCCGCACGGCTTCGCTGACGTCGCTCTCTTTCATCAAGGTCGCGACGAGATCGGCCGCAGGCATAGCGCGAGACCGCGCAACGCCTTGTCCGGCCCAGAGCGAGATAAAATCAGCGATGCCTTGCTGTCCAGCGGCATTGCGCATCGGTCGGGTGAGATCGTTTTGTTGGCGGAAGGGCAGAATGGTATCTTCCTTGCCCGCCACCATGGCAATGAACGCATTTGTCAGGCCACGCGCCGGGCGTCCCGAGAAGGCGCGGGTGATGACGGTGGTGTCCTTTTTGGCCTCAAGCAGCGCGCGCTTATAGACCGGCGGCGCACCGGATTCCGGGCAAGGCAGGAAGGCGGTGCCAGGTTGCACGGCGTCGGCGCCCGCCTTGAGGCAAGCGGCGACGTCGCGGCCATCCATGATGCCGCCCGACCCGATAACCGGCAGATTCACGCTGGCGCGAATTTCGCGCACGAGCGTGACGAGCGGGACCATGGACTCCTCGAACGGCGCGGCAAAAGTGCCGCGGTGCGCACCGGCTTCGGCCCCCTGGGCGGCAACCAAATCGACGCCCGCTTGCGCCAGTCGGCGCGCTTCCTCGACCGTGGTGGCGGTGCCGATGATCGCAATGCCGCGCTCCTTCAGCGCCGCAATCTGCGCGGCCGACGGCATGCCGAAGGTGAAGCTGAAAACCGGTGGGCGCTCTTCCAGCACGACCTCCAACTGCTCATCGAACGGATTCGCCGGCACCGGCGGCGGCACCGGCGGGGGCAATCCGAGCTTGGCATGCGCCGCACCCACGATTTCGAGCATGGGTTGCGGATCGATCTTGCGATCCGCGCGATATCCGCCGGCGAACAGATTGATGTTGAATGGACCCAACGTGAGCTGCCGAATACGGCGGATCGTCGCGGCGATTTCATCAGGCTTGGAATAAGCGCCACCCCACGCGCCGAGACCGCCGGCATTCGATACCGCGGCGGCGAGTTCCGGCGTGCCGCCACTTCCCGCCATCGGCGCCAGCAGGATCGGATATTCGATGCCGAGCCGTTGCAAAAGTGCGTTCACCGCCATCGCGATAACTCCTTATAATCGCCACGGAAGATAAGCGGCGGGCTTGTCGGCACAATGGAAAATTGCAACCCTCGATTATCTTAAGTTGCGAATGTCGGCTTCGGCAGACGCGAATGATCGCAACGCAACACAGGGGGAAGCGCATGTTTCGCAAAGCAATCACCGTAATCGCCGGCATTTTGGCCACTTGCGCGGTGAGCCACGCGACCGAAATCCATCGCGTCGTCACCGGTCTCGATGCCGACGACAGGTCGACTGCGCTCTTCGACAGCGTCGAACCGCTTCACGCCGGCGCATCTGGCCTCCCGGCTGTCAATCTTTGGATTACGGATTCATACCCGCTCGGATTTTCAAAGGAGGATGCCGCGACGAGAAAAATCGGCATCAATCCTTCAGACAACGGAACTAAATTCCTCGTCGTCGAATTTCCGCCGCTCAATGAAGCTGCTGTGGCGAAAATGGATCCCAATTTTATGATGAAGGTAGTTGGCGAAAAGGCGCCGGCGCGCGGCGTCCCAGTAAGCAATCCGCTGATGCACCGGACGCGCACTGTCGACTACGCCATCATCATGTCGGGCGAGATCGACATAATGCTTGACGACAAAACGGTCCACCTCAAGGCCGGCGACGTCGTGGTGCAGCAGGCGACCAATCACGCCTGGCTCAATCATGGCACGGAGCCATGCCGCGTCATATTCGTGCTGATGGATGCCAAGCAGCCATAGATGATGGAGAAAGTTGGGTTGACGGGGCGCACGCCGGACGGGCGCAATGTGCTTAGTCCGCAACGCGATCAGAACATCCCCAGCAGACGCGGCAGCCACAGCGACAACGCGGGGATGTAAGTCACCATCACCAGGAAGATCAGCATGGTGGCGAGCCACGGCAGCACCGCCACGGTGAGTTCGGCGATGCCCATCCCGGTGATGCCGGAGGCGACGTAAAGGTTCAACCCGACGGGCGGATGGCACAGACCGACCTCCATATTCACCGCCATCAAGACGCCGAGGTGAATGGGGTTTACGCCCAGCGCCGCCGACATCGGAAACAAGATCGGTGCCATAATGAGGACGATCGCGGCGGGATCCATAAAATTACCAGCGGCCAAAAGCACAATGTTGGTAACCAGAAGGAATCCCATCGTGCCGAACCCCTGCGCGGTCATCCACTCGGCCATGGATTGGGGAATCTGTTCCGACGTCAGCAGCCAGGAAAACACCGCCGCATTGGTGATGATATAAAGGATCATCGCACTCATGGACGCCGCTTTGAGCAGCACCGCCGGCATCTCGGAGAACTTCAATCCCTTGTAGACGAACACCGCGATGATGAAGGCGTAGACGGCAGCCACGGCAGCGGCTTCGGTCGGCGTGAACAAGCCGGAATAGATGCCGCCGAGCACGAGAAGGATCAGAAGCAACCCCCAAATGCTTTCACGAAAGGCGCGCCAGCATTCGCCCCAGCTCGATCGCTCCATGCGCGGATAATCGTTGCGCCAAGCGCGGTACCAGGTCGTCGCGCCGAGCATCGTGGCGAGGATCACCCCAGGGACCAGCGCAGCGATGAACAATTGGCCGACTGAGGCGGAGTCGACGACCGCACCGGTTGGCCCGCGCGGCTGCATGCCGCTGGTCGCCACCGCAAAAATCACAAGGTTGATCGAAGGCGGAAACAAAATGCCCAGCGCGCCGGAGGTGGCGATCACGCCGGCGCCGAACCGCGGCGGATAGCCGTTCTGCAGCAGCGCCGGCAGCATGATCGAGCCGATGCCGACGACGGTCGCCACCGACGAGCCGGAGATCGCAGCGAACAGCGCGCAGGCGACGACGCCGGCCAATCCCAGCCCGCCATACCAATGCCCGATCAGCGACGTGGCGAAATCGATCATGCGACGGGCGACGCCGCCGGTGGTGAGAAAATTACCGGCCAGGATGAAGAACGGGATCGCCATGATCTCGAAGCGGTCGATGCTGGTGAACAGCTTCAAACCCACCATCTTCGGATCGACGTCGGACAGGATAAACAGATAGGTGAGCACCGAAAGACCGAGTGCAATCGAGATCGGCATGCCGGTCGTCATCAAGGCGAGCAGCAGCGCGAACAAGAGCTCGGCGCGCACCGTGTGCGACAGCTCGATGATATGGAGCCGCGCTGCAAAGCAGATGAGCCCAAGCGCGATCGGCGTGACGATAATCACCGCCGCCGTGATCGAGCCGCTGAGCGGCCGCGGAGCGGCCGACCTCGATATATGCGAGAGGACGGTCATCGCACCGCCTCGCCAATCGGAACCGCCGCATCGTCACGCGGCACCTCGTAGCCGATGCCGTGGCTCTGGTGCGGAACCAAACCGGTTCGCAGGAAGCGCCACATCACCTGCAGGAAGCGGTAGCACATCAGATAGGAGCCGAGCGGAATGCACAGATAGATGATCCAGCTCGGCCATTCGAGCTCCGGCGAGACCTGGTCCGGATCGAGCTCGTGGACATAGACCGCGCCGAGCGTGCCGATCACGCCGGTAAACAACGCGCCACAAAGCAGCGCGAATACGATCACCGGCTTGCGCGCCGCCGGATTTAACCGGTTGACCAAGACATCGACGCCGACATGGATGCCGGTGCGCACGCCAAGCGCGGCGCCGAATTTCGCCATCCACACGAACATGTAGGTGGCAAGCTCCTGCGCCCAGGAAAGATTGATAGCCGCGAGCGAGGTGTAAACCCAATCCGCCGCGTGCTGGAGCAGCACGACGCCATGAGCGCCGGCCCATCTGGCAAGCCCGGCGGAATTGCTTGCGCCGTAGCGATGGACGACAGCAACGAAGGTGATAATGGTCGCGGCGCCAATGAGGGTGGCGATAAGCCACTCTTCGAGCCGATCGAGGAAGCGGTTGAACACCTGCATTCCCCGCACGCTGAGCCTCGTTCGCCGAGAGGGGCTGGCCGGACTTAGGACTGCGGCGGCGTAAACCCCGAGGCCTTGTAAATCCGCTCGAGGAAATCCTTGCCGAAGCGGCTCTGCATCTCGGTATGCACCGGCATTAGCTTGGCGATCCAGGTTTTCTTCGCGGCGTCGCTCAGAAGATGAAATTCGGTCTTGCCTGACGCCTTGATCTTGTCGAGCGCGTCGGCGTTGTCCTTCGCCGCCGTCTCGTTGAAGAACGTGGTTGTTTCCTTGACCGCACGATCGAGCTGCGTGCGGACATCCTCCGGCAGCGAATTCCAGAACGTCTTGTTGGTAATGAGGCCGTAGGTGAGCCGGCTGTGGTAGGAAACCGTCAGGTGTTTCTGCACTTCGTAGAATTTCTGCGTCAGGATGTTCGATGGCACGTTATCCTCGCCATCCACCACACCGGTCTGCAGAGCCTGGTATAGTTCGCCGAAGGCGATGATCTGCGGGAGGGCGCCGAGTTCCCGCGCCACCGCATCTTGCACCTTGCCGCCTTGAATACGCATCTTCATGCCGCGGAAGTCATCGGGCGAGATCAGGGCCCGGTTCGCGGTATAGACGTGGGCTCCGTTGTCCCAATAGGCAAGCGGCAAAACGCCCTTGGCCTCGAGCTTCTTGTTGAGCTCCGCCATCATCGGGCTCGCCATCATCTGCCGAGCGTGGGTATCGTCGCTCATCAGGAACGGCAAATCGAAGACGTCGAATTCCTTGATTCCAAGCGGGCTGAATTTTGCAATCGACGGCGCCAAGATCTGCACCGAGCCGAGCTGCAAGGCCTCCAATTCTTCCTTGTCCTTGTAAAGCGACGAGTTCGGATAGACTTCGACCTTCACCTGGCCGCCCGTGTATTTTTCGGCGAGCTCCTTGAAGAGAAGCGCGGCCTTGCCCTTGGGCGCGTCGGGCGACACCACGTGGCTGAATTTGATGACGATCGGCTCGTCCGCGAGCGCGGGCCACCCGAACGCCATTGCGAGCATGGCGGCGAGCGCGATGGCGAAGCGTTTCATGGATTTTCCTCCCGGATCACGGACGAGGGCGGACGAACGAAGCCGGCATCTCTCACCTTGATCTCTATCGCGTATCTTGGGTGGATTATCTTCTTTCTTCCGCAATCTGTCACCCATTGCGGGCCTAATGCATCGCGGCATCTGCGCGCGGAACAAACGCGCCGTGATGGCGGATCACGTCGCCGGCAAGCCGATGCGCCGCGCTCGCCGCCTGTGTCGGTTCCGTACCGGAGAGCCGTGCGGCGAGATAACCGGCATTGAAGCCGTCGCCGGCGGCGGTCGTGTCCACCGGTACCATGACCTCCGGCACCGGCACGAATTCCTGCGCGCCGGCCACGGCGACCAGCGCACTGCTTGGGCCGTTCTTGACGACGATCTCGCCGATACCAAACGCTTGCAGCCGCGCCACCGTCGCCTCCGGCGACGGATCGCCCCAGAGTACAGCCTCGTCGTCGAAGGTCGGTAACGCGATATCGACGCGTTTGAGCGCCTCCATGAAAACGGTACGCGTGCGCGCGAGGTCGCCTTTCCAGCCGCGAGGACGGAAATTGCCGTCGAACGCCACCTTGGCACCCTGTTGGCGCGCGGCTTCGAGGAGAGCGAGGAAGCGTCCGAGACCGTTATTCGAATACAGCGACAACGTGATGCCGGAGAAGTAGATCAGCCGCGCCGACACCAGGCTTTCGGCGACCCGCATCCAGTCCGACAGATCGAACAGCTCGCGCGCCGGCGCACCTTCGCGCCAGTAGCGAAAGCTCCGTTCTCCCGCCGGACCGTTTTCGACGAGGCATAATCCCGGCAGGCGGCCCGGAACGCGAAGGACGGGCTGGCCGGAAACGCCCTCGGCAGCGGCAAGCGCCATGATGCTGTCGGAATAAGGATCGTCACCAAGCGCCGTAGCAAATGCGACATCGATGCCGGTGCGGGCGAGATAGACGGCGGTATTGAATGTATCGCCGCCGCAGGACAGTGAGAATCGGCCGTCAGCGCCGCGCGCCATTTCGATCAGCACTTCGCCAACGCAAACGGCGCGGGGCTTTTGGTCGCTCATCGTCTTGGTTCCTAACGCGGCAACCAGCTACCGCGGGTGAGGAAATAGCCCAGCGCGCTCAGGATGGCGATGCAAAAACTGACCGGCCAATCGGTATGGTAAGCGATGGCGATGCCAAGCCAGGCCTCGGCCAAAGCAATCCCGGCCGACAGCAGCATTCCGCTCCACAGCCCTGTCACCAGCCGCTGCGCCGTTGCCGGCGGTCCGACCATGAGGGCGAAGACCAGAAGGACGCCGACAATCTGGGCGCTTTCCGCAACCGCCAGAGCGACGATGGTCATGAAAGCAGTGGAAACGAAGCGCAAGGGCACACCCTTGGCTTCGGCCAATTCCGGCTGCAGGCTGGCAAAAATCAGCGGCCGCATGATCGCCGCGAGGCCGGCCAACGTGATCACGCCGAGCCCAATGAGGGTAGCGATGGTCGATCGATCGACGGCAAGCACGTTGCCGAACAGCAGCGCCGTCGCCTGCGTGGCGAATGCCGTGTAGTAGTGGAGAAAAAGCAAGCCGAAGCCCAGCGCCAGCGCCAGCACGACGCCGATTGCGACGTCGCGGCCGCTGATGCGCTCGCCGAGCATTCCCATGCCAATCCCGGCCGCGACCGTGAAACCGACAAGTCCCCACACCGATGCGACGCCAATCAAGACCGCGCCAGTCGCACCGGCGAAGCCGATGTGGGAGAGCGCGTGACCGGCGAAAGTCTGGCCTCGCAACACCAGGAAATAACCGACCAGCCCCGACACGACAGCCGCAACGCCGGCGGCGGCGAAGGCATTCCGCATGAAATCATATTCAAGCATGGTGATGATGGCCGTGGTGATGGTCGTGGCTGTGACCTTCCTCATGCGCATGGTCGGAGCGTTCGACGTCGCGTCCGCGCGAGAGCACGAAGATGTGCCCGTCGGCGTGCACCACCTGGATATCCGCGCCGTAGAGCTTCGACAGCACAGGGGCCGTCGCCACTTCCGCCACGGTCCCGAGCGCGGCATGGCCATTGCCGAGGTAGAGCACGCGATCGAGTGTGCCAATCAGCTGATTGAGCTCGTGGGCGCTGAATAGAACCGTGATGTTGCGTTCGCGGGCGAAGCGGCGGACGAGATCAATAACCGCTTCCTGATAGCGATAGTCGAGGCTGATCAGCGGTTCGTCGAGCAGCAGGAGCTGCGGCTCGCCGAACAGTGCCTGCGCCAGCAGCAGGCGTTGCCGCTCGCCGCTCGACATCTCCGACAGCGGACGCCCGGCGAGATCGCGCGCGCCCGCCGCCTCAAGCGTCTTATCGATCATGATGCGGTCATCGCGCGTCAGCGACGGCACGCCCCACCGCTCGCCGTGCACTGAACTCGCGACGAAGTCGAAGCCCCGCACGCGTAGGTCCGGCAGCACCGTGCGCACCTGCGGCAGGTAGCCGATTTCCGGATCGCCGCGCTGCGGAGCGCGGCCGAAAACGCGCAAGCTTCCGGCGCTCAGCGGCTGCAGGCCGAGGATCGCGCGCATCAGCGTGGTCTTGCCTGCGCCGTTGGGGCCGAGCACGCCGATGAATTCCCCGCGCCTGATCGCGAAGCTCGTATCCACCAATATGCTGCGGCCGCCGATGCTGATCGTCGCGCGATCGAGTTCGATGACGTTCATGAAGAAGGTCCGGCCAGTGCACGTTGGGTCTCGTCGAGCTGCATCAGCATCCAATCCTGGTACGACATGCCGGGCGGCGCGCTTTCGGTCACGCCGACGACTGGGATGTTCGACGCCCGCGCAAGATCGACCAAATGCTGAACGATATTGTTCTGCGCCTGCTTGTTGTAAAACAGGACCCGCACCTGGTGCGTCTTCAAATCCCGCTCGAACGCCGCGAGATCGCGCGCACTCGGCTCGGTATCGTTCATAATGGCGAGCTGGAAGCGTTCGTTGCGCATCGCGAGTTTCAGTGCGTTCGCCATGTCGCCAAAAACCGGTTCGCTCGCTGTGACCGGCATGCCGGCAAATTTGCCGCGAATCGCGGCGATTTTCTCGTTCAGCGGTTCGAGTGAGGCGAGGAAGGTTTTGAGCCGCGCCGCGTAGTCGTCCTTGTGGGCGGGATCGGCCGCGGTGAGCGCGGCCACCAGCGCGCCCGCGACCGCAGGCATCGTTGCGGGATCGTACCAAAGGTGCGGATTGTCTCCGGCTTTGCGGTTCACAAGCGCGGCGGCAACGATCACGGCACGCCCGGGCCTGGGCGTGACCGTGAGCAGCTTCTCGATCCATGGATCGTAGTCGGCGCCGTTATAGACCACGATCTGCGCCGCCGCGATTTGCCGAATAATGCCGGGCGAGACCTCGAAAAGGTGCGGATCCTGGTCGGGATTGCTCATGATGCTGGTGACTGAGACCCGATCGCCCCCGATCTGCTGCGCAACGCTGCCGTAAAAGTTCTCCGCCGCAACCAACGCGATCTTGCCGTCCGCGGCGTGCGCGGCCGTCAGCGTGGCGAGGGTGACCAGAAGCGCAGCTGTCAGCCCAGTTAGTGTCTTCATGGCAGGGCCTGGCATTTCGCCTGGAAAATCAAGGATCGAGTGGGTTGAAATGTGATATTATAACATACCTATCGCAAATGTCAGGGATTATCGGCCACAGCCGTTTCCCACCGGCTCGCGGACCGCGCTTTCGGCGCGTCGTGGAATGACGTAGCTCGCCGATTGGGTTTTAGGCTGGCGCGGAACCGCTTATATAGCCGTCAGGAGGGCCCCGCATGTCCGAACAGGTTTCGTCCGAAAAAGTCCCGGTCACCGTACTGACCGGCTATCTCGGCGCCGGCAAGACCACGTTGCTCAACCGCATCCTCTCCGAGCCGCACGGCAAGAAATACGCCGTAATCGTCAACGAATTCGGCGAGATCGGTATCGACAACGACCTCGTCGTCGGCGCCGACGAGGAAGTGTTCGAGATGAACAACGGCTGCATTTGCTGCACCGTGCGCGGCGATCTCGTGCGCATCCTCGACGGGCTGATGCGGAGGAAGGGCAAGTTCGACGCCATCATCGTCGAGACGACCGGTCTCGCCGATCCGGCGCCGGTAGCGCAGACCTTTTTTGTCGACGAAAGTGTCGGGCGCAAGACCCGGCTCGACGCGGTAGTCACCGTCGCCGACGCCAGGTGGCTTAGCGATCGGCTCAAGGACGCCCCGGAAGCGAAGAACCAGATCGCGTTCGCAGACGTCATCCTGATCAACAAGACCGATCTCGTTTCTCCTCATGAGCTTCGTGAGGTGGAAGCGCGCATCCGCGGCATCAATCCTTACGCCAAAGTGCATAAGACCGAGCGCGCCAAAATCGCACTCGACGAGGTGCTCGGACGCAACGCCTTCGATCTCGACCGCATCCTCGACATCGCGCCGGACTTCCTCGAATCCGAGGATGACCACGACCACCATCACGCGCACGGCCACGACCACCATCATGGTCACGAGCACGCGCATCGTGGCCTCAAGCACTACCACGACGAGGACATGCAATCGGTTTCGCTAAAGAGCGACAAACCACTCGATCCCGACAAATTCTTTCCGTGGGTGCAGAATTTGGTTCAGACGGACGGCCCGAACATCCTGCGTTGCAAGGGCATCCTGTCCTTTCGGAACGACGACGAGCGCTTCGTCTTCCAGGGCGTACACATGATCCTCGACGGCGATCATCAGCGGCCCTGGAACAAAGACGAGAAGCGCGACAGCCGCATCGTCTTCATCGGCCGCAATTTGCCGGAGGAAAAAATCCGGCAAGGCTTCGAGAGCTGCATTGCGTGATAGATCCCGCCAAATTCGTCATGTCCGACCTTGTGCCGGGCACCCCGCTTAGATTGGCACTATACATTGTTAAACGAGATGGCCGGGGCATAGGCGAGCGAAGCGACGCCGTTCTTCGAACGGCCATACCCGGCCATGACGCGATTGGCTCATGACCGACACCCGCAGCAATACTGTTTCAGTCGTCGATCGCACGCGCGCAATTGCGGCAGGCGGGCCGGTCGTTGCCGCGCATTTCCTCGGCCGCACCGCCGTGTTCGTCCTCGGCGAGGAGGCGATGCTGTTTGCGGAGCCGGAAGGCGAGCCGCGGCGCGTTGACATCCACGGCGGCGCAATCCTGGCCACGGCTGGGGACGGCGACCGTATCGTCAGCGGCGGCGACGACGGCAAGGTCGCCGAGACCAATGCAGAAGGGAAGACGCGCACGCTCGCGCGCGATCCGAAACACCGCTGGATCGATCATGTCGCGCTCGGACCGGACGGTGCCGTCGCCTGGTCGGCCGGAAAGACGGCGTTCGTGCAAGCCAAGGAGCTGCGTGAATTCGAAACACCCTCGACCGTCGGCGGCCTCGCCTTTCTGCCAAAGGGCTTCCGGCTCGCCGTCGCCCATTATAATGGCGCTTCGCTCTGGTTCCCGAACGCGCTGAAGGCTGCGCCGGAGACGCTTGAATGGAAGGGCTCGCATCTCGGCGCCACGGTGAGCCCTGACGGCCGCTTCCTCGTCACCACCATGCAGGAGCCGATGCTGCACGGTTGGCGGCTCGCCGACCGCAAGCACATGCGCATGTCCGGCTATGCGGCGCGCGTGACCTCGTTCGGTTGGACGCTCGGCGGGCGATGGCTGGCGACCTCAGGCTCGACGCAACTCATTCTCTGGCCGTTTCAGACCAAAGACGGCCCGATGAGCAGGGAGCCGCGTCTGCTGGCGCCCTCCGAACATCGCGTGGAGGTCGTCGCTTGCCATCCGAAGCAGGAGATCATCGCCGCCGGCTATAGCGACGGCATGGTGCTTCTGGTGCGCATCGAAGACGGCGCCGAAATCCTCGCCAAAAAACCCGGCGCCACGGCGGTCACCGCGCTCGCCTGGAGCGGGGATGGCCGCCTTCTCGCTTTCGGCGCGGAAGACGGCGAGGCCGGCGTCCTCGATCTCACGTGATCCAAGCGACTAGGAGGTTCCATGTTCCTGAAATTCTCTGCTACCGGCACGCTCGATTTCGAGGACCGCAATAATTTTCGCGCCTTCAAGCTTGTCGTCGAAGGCGGCCAAGCCCGGCTCGACGACGTTCGGCGCGCCATTGCGGGCAAGGTGGAAATGCCCGATGCCGAAACTGCGTGGATCTTCGAAAGCACGCTGCGCAGCTGGCCGGGCATCGAGCAGGATGCCGCGTGGCACCAGAATTTTTCGGCCATGATCGAGAAGGCCCGGCCGCATGGCTGGATCGATGATCAGCGCAAGGCCATCAAGGCCCATGTCGAATGGGTAACCGCGCAATAGCGTTATTGCGAGCCAACGGGT
>JBEKSB010000045.1:0-22537 GCA_049517455.1 Xanthobacteraceae bacterium | reverse complement strand
CGTTGGCGGCGATCTCGGCCGTCAGCTTGGTCGCAGCCGCACCGGACTTGCCGGTGAAGGCGTTGGCGTTACCGGAGTTGACGACGAGTGCGCTCGCGCCACCGCCTTTGATCCGATCGCGGCACCAGTCGACCGCCGCCGAGGGGCATTTCGAGCGCGTGAATACACCGGACACGGTCGTCCCGGCATCGAACAGAGCGAGTAGCACGTCGGTGCGCCCGGGGTAGCGGATTCCGGCAGCCGCAGTCGCCAGCCGTACGCCGGCCACCGGCGGCATTTCGGGAAAGGACGCCGGGGCGAGGGGGGAGATGGCAGTGGACATGGCAAAAACCCCACGCCGTCATGCGCGGGATTGGCCGGCGCATCCTTGCGGCAATTAAGCGTTCCGTTAGGTGTGATGGATTGCCGGGTCAAGCCCGGCAACGACGATCGCAAATGAGGTCGCCGCGCCTCACTTCTTCGCCGGCGCGGCTGGATTGAGCGAGGAGTCCGGCGCCGCCGGCTTGTCCAGGCGCTCGACCTTCACGGTTTTGCGCAAGTTCTCGACAAGCTGCGCCTGCGCGCGATGCGCGACGTAATTCTCGATTTGCGGCTTCACCTGATCGAAGGTCGGGGTCGGCTTGATGCGTTTGTCCTCGACTTTGATAATATGCCAGCCGAACTGGGTCTTCACCGGATCGGAAATCTGCCCGTTATCGAGCTTGAACGCGACTTCGGCGAATTCGGGCACCATCTGCTCCTTGGTGAAATAGCCGAGGTCGCCGCCTTCGGCGGCGCCAGGATCTTTCGACTTTTCCTTCGCAAGCGCGGCGAAATCCGCGCCGCCCTTCAGCTGTATGAGGATCGCCTTGGCTTCGTCCTCGGTCGGGACCAGGATATGGCGGGCGTGCACCTCTTCCTCGTTCTTTACCTGCTTGATGGCTTCGTCATAGACTTTGCGTTCCGCTTCATCGGTCAAGGCGGCTTTCCCGGCGTCCTGCAGCAGCGATTCCATCAACAATCTGTTGTGGTCGAAGGCGAGCCGGTGCTTGACGTCGGGCCGATCGCCCAGCTTCTGCTGCTCGGCGGCCTGCGACAACACGATCATATCGACGAGATAATTGATGAGGTAATCGCGCTTCTGCTCCGGGGGTATCGTCGGCATGTTGCCGCCGATCTCCTCCTCGGCGAAAGTGAGGTCGCTCGCATGGATATCGACGCCGTTGGCGCGGGCGACCACCGCATCGCTGTCCTCCGCCCAAGAAGCGCCGATCGGCGCGGACAGGAATGCAACACAAGCAAGCACGCCGAGCGCGCGGCAAACGAATAGGCGAGGGAAGGCCATGGAACGCAATCCTTTGGGCTAGTGGGCAAATCGCCTTGCTCAGGCGTGGCTTTGCTGGCGCGGACACTCGCCGAATCGCCTTCGCTTGGCAATGGCTGAATGACGCCGTCGCTTAACGAGCGCGTGAAGAGACCCCTCGCATTGACAACAAAACCACCCCCTCCTATGTCTCGCTCATAATCCAGGCGCCCGCTATCGCCTTGCAGAAGCCAGAATAACGCTGCAATTTCCGCCGGTTGGACACGCGCCGATGGCTTGGAACCGCAAAGCATGAACCCGAAAAGTCGACGCCGGTTGTCGGCAAAGATCATGCGCAAGCGAAACGTTCAGGCGCGACCCGGATCGGCAAGGATAAACACGCGATGATCGGCGCTGTCGCCCGCAAGCTGTTTGGTTCGTCCAATGACCGGCGCATCCGCGCTTATCGGCCGCGCGTGGACGAGATCAACGCGCTGGAGCCGGAGCTCGAGCAGCTCTCCGACGAGGCGCTGCGGGCACGCACCGACGAATTCCGCAAACAGCTCGCCGACGGCAAGACGCTCGACGATATCCTCGTGCCGGCCTTCGCCACCGTGCGCGAAGCCGGCAAGCGCACGCTCGGCCAGCGCCACTTCGACGTTCAGCTCATCGGCGGCATGGTGCTGCACGAAGGCAAGATTTCCGAGATGAAGACCGGCGAAGGCAAGACGCTGGTCGCAACGCTTCCCGTCTACCTGAACGCGCTCGCCGGCCGCGGTGTCCACGTCGTCACCGTCAACGACTACCTCGCCAAGCGCGACGCCGAATGGATGGGGCAGATCTACAAATTCCTCGGGCTCACGGTCGGCGTCATCGTGCACGGCCTCGACGACCCCGAGCGCAAGAAGCAGTACGATTGCGACGTAACCTATGGCACCAACAACGAGCTCGGCTTCGACTATCTGCGCGACAACATGAAGTACCGGCTCGAGGACATGGTGCAGCGCGGGCACGTCTATGCCATCGTCGACGAGGTCGACTCAATCCTGATCGACGAGGCGCGTACGCCGCTCATTATTTCCGGCCCGCTCGACGACCGCTCCGACTTTTACAACACCATCGACACCTTCATCCCCACTCTCGACCAGACCGACTACGACGTCGACGAGAAGCAGCGCACCGTCACGCTCACCGAGATCGGCATGGAACGATTGGAGCAGGGGCTGAAGGACGCCGGCCTGCTCAAGTCCGATTCGCTCTACGACGTCGAGAACGTCTCGGTCGTGCATCACGTCAATCAGGCGTTGCGCGCGCACAAACTGTTCCAGCGCGACAAGGATTACATCGTCCGCAACGGCGAGGTCATCATCATCGACGAGTTCACCGGCCGCATGATGCCGGGACGGCGCTATTCGGAGGGCCTACATCAGGCGCTTGAGGCCAAGGAACGGCAGCCGATCCAGCCTGAGAACCAGACGCTCGCCTCGATCACCTTCCAAAACTATTTCCGCATGTACGAAAAACTTGCCGGCATGACCGGCACGGCGACGACCGAGGCGGACGAATTCCAGGACATCTACAATCTCGAAGTCCTGGAAATTCCCACCAACATGCCGATGGTCCGCCTCGACGACGACGATGAGGTCTATCGCACGACGGCGGAGAAATACCGCGCCGTCATCTCGCTGATCGAAGATTGCAAGCAACGGGGCCAGCCGGTGCTGGTCGGTACCACTTCGATCGAGAAATCCGAACAGCTCGCCGAAATGCTGCGCAAGCAGGGCTGGGAGCAGCACGATTTTTCCGACCCCAATGCGTTCGCCGCGCTCTATTCCGGGGACGAAGGCGCCACCAAGGTCAAGGTGTTCGCGATCCTCAACGCCCGCTATCACGAACAAGAAGCTTATATCGTCTCCCAGGCGGGTGTGCCCGGCGCCATCACCATCGCCACCAACATGGCGGGCCGCGGCACCGATATTCAGCTCGGCGGCAACGCCGACATGCGCATCCGCCAGGAATTGGCCGACGTCGAGGATTGGCAAGCGCGCGACAAGTCACCGCAAGCGGCGGAAATTCGCTCGCAAGTCGCCCGCTTGAAGGAAAAGGCGCTCGCCGCCGGCGGGCTCTACGTTCTCGGCACCGAGCGGCATGAGAGCCGCCGCATCGACAACCAATTGCGCGGCCGTTCCGGCCGCCAGGGCGATCCCGGCCACTCGAAGTTCTTCCTTTCGCTCGAAGACGACCTGATGCGCATCTTCGGCACCGACAAGCTCGACGGCATGCTGACCAAGCTCGGGCTGAAGGAAAACGAGGCGATCATTCATCCGTGGATCAACAAGGCCTTGGAGAAAGCGCAGCAGAAGGTCGAGGCGCGCAACTTCGACATCCGCAAGAACATCCTCAAGTTCGACAACGTGATGAACGATCAGCGCAAGGTCATCTTCGATCAGCGCGTCGAATGGATGCAGGACAAGGCGGTGGCGGAAGTCGTCGCCGACATGCGCCACAACGTGATCGACGATATCGTCGCCAAGCACGTGCCGGAGAACGCCTATCCGGAGCAATGGGATACGGCGGGGCTCAAGGAAGAGCTCAACCGCGTGCTCGGCCTCGATCTGCCGGCCGACGAATGGGCGAAGGAAGAGGGTATCGCCGACGAGGAGATTTTCGCCCGCGTCGAGCGCCGCGCCGACGAGCACATGGCGGCGAAGGTCGCGCAGTGGGGTTCCGACGTCATCCGGTACATCGAGAAATCGATCCTGTTGCAGTCGCTCGATCATCTGTGGCGCGAGCATCTGGTCATGCTCGACCATCTGCGCCAGGTGATCGGGCTGCGCGGCTACGGCCAGCGCGACCCGCTCAACGAATACAAGGCGGAAGCCTTCAGCCTGTTCGAGGCGATGAGCCAGAACCTGCGCGAGGCAGTGACGGCGCAGCTTATGCGCGTCGAGATTATGGCGCAGCCGCCGGAACAGCAGCCGGCGCAATTGCCGGCCATGGAAGCGCACAAGGTCGATCCTACGACGGGCGAGGATGAGATGGCGCTGGCGCTTGCCGGCGCCGAGACACTGGCGCGCCATGGCATCGGCGGAGCGGGAGGCGGTGTCGTGGCGGCGGCGGCTCGTACCACGCCGGCGCCGGAACGCAATCCGCAAGATCCGACGAGCTGGGGCAAAGTCGGACGCAATGAGCCTTGCCCGTGCGGCTCAGGCAAAAAGTTCAAGCATTGCCACGGGCGATACGCGTAACCGGATTCAGATGCTGGATATAGGTAATCAGTCTATCTGATTACTGATCGGCCGATACCGGTTGTTGTTACTGCAATCCGCCCCAACGGCTATCGAACGAACCGGTAGGCACCGTGGGCTGCGCGCCATTTATCACGCTGCCGTGGCCGGCGGGCGGCGCGGCGGCGTTAGCTTCTTGCTGCGGCGCGGGCTTCGGCTTCGCTGCCGCAGTCTGTTGCGGTTCGCTCTTGCGCGGTTCGGCGTTACGCGGTTCGGGGGCCTTCGGCTTCGTCTCGCCGACAGCCGCAGTCTCAGTATGCGGCTTTGCCTTCGGCGCAGCCGCCGTGCCGGTGGCCGACGGATCAGAGCCGCGCTCCTGTGTCGCCGACTCGGTCGCGGCGACTTGCGTCTGTGCTACGGCGGGCTTCGAACCGAAGAAACCGCCAAAAATCTTGCTCGCCAGCGTCGGCTGCGTGCCGCCATTGTCGACCGTTACGACGGGTCCCGGCTGTGGCGGCAACGCTCCTGGCGCCGGTACTCTTGCCGGCGGTATGCTCCCTCCGACCTGGGCCAGGAAGACTCTGTTCATGCCGCCATCGAGGCCGCTCCTGATCGGCGCGACCGAAACGTTGGCTTTGACCAACTGGACATATTGAATTTCGTCGGCGTGCTCTTTTTCCAGCGCCGGCCCGGCGATTTCCGGGGCGACCACGTAAGCCGGGCAGCGGCCGGCGGGATTGAACACGATGGGCTTCGAGGAGTTCGGCGGCTGTTGCGCATCGAACACGTAGCGCCGGTTGCACACCTCGACCTTGGGCTCCAGACGCGTTGCCTCGAAATGATCGTTGC
Organism: Xanthobacteraceae bacterium; assembly: GCA_049517455.1. Taxonomy (GTDB): domain Bacteria; phylum Pseudomonadota; class Alphaproteobacteria; order Rhizobiales; family Xanthobacteraceae; genus BOG-931. Next base: position 17,179 of record JBEKSB010000045.1, on the reverse strand, counting down.
CTTCCTTGATCATCTTCCAGAAGGCCATGTTCGGATTGGTGCGATGCCGCGCCAGGTTCACCGGCGTCATACGGAACGGATAGGCCTGGATCTGGAATGACTGCTGGCCGCCCAGGAAGGATTCGCGCGCGAGCGAATAGATCTCGCCGATCTGCTCGTCGGTCATGGCGTAACAGCCGCGCGACGAGCAGTCGCCGTGGATCATGAGGAAGGCGCCGTGGCGGTCGTTCGCCTTGTCGAAGGCGTTGGGAAATCCGGTATTGATCGCGAGGTAGTAATTGGAGTTTGGATTCATCAACTCGGGGGTGATCGTGTAAAAGCCCTCGGGCGCCTGGCGGTCGCCTTCATGGACCTTCGGCCCAAGATCGCCCGACCAACGGCAGATCGGATACACCTTGAGGATCTGGAAACGGCCGGTAGTGTCCTGCTTCCAGACTTCGAGTTCCGATTCCTCTTTGAAGATCCGCACGAGGATCGGTGAATCCTTCGGCATATTCTTCTGTTCGAGCGCCGACAGCATCTGCGGCGACAGCTCTTTCATCGCCTTGGTCGGCAATTGATAGCCGTCCTCGCCATAGCAGCCGGCAAGCGCCAACGACCCGGCGACAACCGCCGAGATCATCAGCGCGCGGACCAGCTTGGCGCGGATCAATGCGATACTCCCCGACCGGTGGATGGTCCCCGAACCATCAATTACCAATCGTTATCCCTACGAGGTGGCTTTCGCAAGCCAACCGAGGCGCGTGGACCAAGGTGGACCACGGCCGCTGTCAATGAATGGTAAATTTTGCGGCAAATTTGACCGGTAAAACCAATACGTTAGCCGCCGATTCCCGGCAAGGGGTACCCGCTCGCTGCAAACACACGGCGGACCGCGACCAATCACGGCACGATTGTGGCGGCTCGGGTGTAGAGCCCGGTCTTGGGAGATGGAGTTCAGACGGGTCAGCCCAGCGTCCGCCCGATCGCCATGAATTTCTCGCGCCGCAAGCGGACGATGGTTGCCGGGTCGAGACCTTTGAGTTGGGCCAACGCGGCGGCGATCGCTTCTCCGGTCGCGGCGATGGCCGCGGCGGGGTCGCGATGCGCGCCGCCGGTCGGTTCGGGCACGACGGTGTCGACGACGCCAAAGCGTACCAGATCCGTCGCGGTGATCTTCATGCTTGAGGCGGCTTCCTGCGCTTTGGCGGTATCGCGCCACAGGATCGAGGCCGCGCCTTCGGGAGAGATCACACTGTAGATGGAGTGCTCCAGCATGATCACGCGGTTGGCGGTCGCGACCGCGATGGCGCCGCCCGAGCCGCCCTCGCCGATGATGGCCGCGACATTGGGCACGCCGATCCGCAGGCAGGCTTCCGTCGAGCGCGCGATCGCCTCGGCCTGGCCGCGCTCCTCCGCGCCGATGCCTGGATAGGCGCCTGCGGTGTCGACCAGCGCGATCACCGGAATTTCAAAGTGATCGGCCATGTTCATGAGCCGCACCGCCTTGCGATAGCCTTCCGGCCGCGCCATGCCGAAATTGTGCTTGAGACGACTTTCGGTGTCGGAACCTTTTTCTTGACCGATGACGCACACGCTCTCGCCGCGGAAGCGGCCGAACCCGCCGACGATCGCCGCGTCCTCGCCGAAGGTGCGATCGCCGGCCAGCGGAAGGAAATCGGCGATGAGCTGGGCGACGTAATCGAGGCAATGCGGCCGCTGCGGATGCCGCGCCACTTGCGTTTTTTGCCAGGGCGTCAACGTGGCATAGAGTTCCTTGAGCGCTTGATCCGCCTTGACCTCGATACGGTTGATCTCCTCGCCGATCGCGACGGATTCGCCGCCGGCCTGCAGCGCGCGCATATCTTCAATCTTGGCCTCGAGCTCGGCCACCGGTTTTTCGAAATCGAGATAAGAGCGCATTACGCAATACCGACTTTCATCACCATAACGCGCGGCTGAGCATGGCAGCGAGCGATGCGAAGCAGTCCGCGATTGCTATCAATCAATTTTTGACGTCCGTTAACGGGTGCAAATCGCGGACAAGGCTTTTGAGCCGCTCCTCGAGTACATGGGTATAGATCTGCGTGGTTGAAATGTCGGCGTGGCCGAGCAAGGTCTGCACCACGCGTAGATCAGCGCCATTGTGCAGGAGATGGCTGGCGAAAGCGTGACGCAGCACATGGGGGCTTAGCTGTGGGGCCCGCAAGCCCGCGGACGCGGCCAGCGCTTTAAGCTCACGGGCAAAATGCTGGCGGGTGAGATGGCCGCTATCGCCGAAGGAAGGGAACAGCCATTTCGAGCCGGCCACCGCGCCGCCACTGCCGGACTGCGCGAGGAGCGCCAAGTATTCCGTCATGGCGCGCTTGGCCGCATCGTTGAGCGGCACGAGGCGCTCCTTGTTGCCTTTGCCGCGCACGACGATGACCCGGGTATCGCCGCGGGCGGCCGAAGCGGGCAGCGCCACGAGCTCTGACACGCGAAGGCCGGTGGCGTAGAGGAGTTCGACCAGACAAGCGAGGCGCGAAGCGCGCAGCCGCACGGACAGCGGCGCTTCCGGATCGGACTGGCCGGCCACGCCCAGCAGACGATCGACTTCCGCAAGCGTGAGCGTTTTCGGCAACGCGCGAACGCGCTTCGGACCTTCGAGCACCGCAGCCGGATCGTCCTTGCGCCGCCCTTCTGCGTAAAGAAAGCGATGGAGCTGGCGGATCGCCGAGAGGCGCCGGGCCACCGTCGCCGGCTGCATCCCGCGTCTCGCCAGCTGGCTGAGATAAGCGCGCACGTCGTCGGTCGTGGCCGCAGCAACGGATTGTCCAGCGTCCAAGAGGAAGGCACTGAAATCGGCAAGGTCGCGGCCATAGGCGGCGAGTGTGTTCTTCTCCGCGCCGCGTTCGGCCGCCAGCATGTCGAGAAAAAGCGCGATCAGGCGCTGGTCGGAATGTTTGGCCGCACGAGCCTTTCCACGAGCCAGTTCCTGCGCCGCTTTGCGACCCATGTGGCCCAAGCCCTCAGCGGTTTTTGAAGAATTTGTCGGGCGGGATCGAGACAGTGATCTCGCGCGGCTTCGGTTGCACCAAATGCGCGAGCGAATATAGACCGCCATAGACGATCGCACCGAGGAGAGCGACGACAGTAAGAAAGCGAAGCAGGCTCGGCATCGTCAGGCGCCCGCGCTGATCTCGTTGGTGCCGGCGAACAGGACCGAGTACGATCATGTTCGGTTCGGCCTGGCAAGTCGTCCGGCCAATCGACCAGGCGTTTTGGCCGGAGGTGTAGAGGCGCCGATAGGGGGCCCCATCGAGTGGTTGCGGGCTTATGATAAATGACTGATATTGCAATACAAAATGACGCAAACGCGACCGTTTCGGCGGCCACGATCCTGCCCCTTCTGGCACGCCGTTCGATTGTGCTCGTCGGTATGATGGGCGTCGGCAAGTCGTCGGTCGGTCGCCGGCTCGCCGCCCGCTTGGCCATCCCCTTTGTCGATGCCGACACCGAGATCGAAAAAGCCGCCGGAATGAGCATTGCGGACATTTTCGACCGTCACGGCGAGGCGTATTTCCGCAGCGGTGAGGCTCGCGTGATCGCCCGCTTGCTGGAGGGCGGCCCGCAGGTGCTGGCGACCGGCGGCGGCGCGTTCATGAACGCGGATACGCGGGCGCTCGTAAAGGTGAAAGGCGTTTCGATCTGGCTCCAGGCCGAATACGACGTCCTCGCGCGGCGGATCAGCAAGCGCAGGAACGAACGGCCGCTGTTGCAGACCGCCGATCCGGCCGAGACACTACGCCAGTTGCTGATCGAGCGCGAGCCGACCTACGCGCAGGCCGATCTCACCGTGCAGTCGCGGGAAGTGGCGCATGACGCCATTGTTGCCGACATCATCTCGGCGCTCGCTTCGTTCATGAAAGCCGCACCGCAGCAGGGAAAGGCCGGCGCATGACGGTACCCCTTCGTGCCGATCCGGCAATTGTCAGGGTCGCGCTCGGTGCGCGCAGCTACGACATCGTGATCGGGCGCGGACTGATTGCGTCGCTCGGCGCGCGCATCGAAGCTTTGCGCCCGGGGTCCAAGACCGCCATCGTCACCGACGAAAGCGTCGCGCGCTATCATCTTGCGGCCGTCGAAGCAGCTTTTGCCGATGCCGGCGTGGCGGCGAGCCGCATCATCGTGCCGGTCGGCGAAGGCTCGAAGAGCTTTCGCATGTTCGAGCGGGTTTGCGAGGCGATCATTGCGGCGCGCATCGAGCGCGGTGACCTTGTTGTCGCGCTCGGCGGCGGCGTTATCGGCGATCTTGCCGGCTTCGCGGCGTCGGCGGTGCGGCGCGGACTCGATTATGTGCAGGTGCCGACCACATTGCTGGCGCAAGTCGACTCCTCGGTCGGCGGCAAGACCGCGATCAATTCCGCCCACGGCAAAAACCTGATCGGCGCCTTCCATCAGCCGATCCTGGTGCTCGCCGATACCTCCGCGCTCGACACGCTGCCGGCGCGCGAGTTCCGCGCCGGCTATGCGGAGGTCGCCAAGTATGCCTTGCTCGGCGACGCCGCCTTCTTCTCGTGGCTCGAGGCGAACTGGCGCGACGTCTTCGCCGGCGGTAATTCTGTCGGTAGTTTTGCGCGCGAGCACGCCATCGCGGTCAGTTGCCGCGGCAAGGCCGCGATCGTGGCGCGCGACGAGCGCGAAACTGGCGAGCGTGCGTTGCTCAATCTCGGCCACACCTTCGGCCATGCGCTGGAGGCGGCGTGCGGGTTTTCTGATCGTCTGCTGCACGGCGAGGCGGTTGCTGCCGGTACGTCGCTGGCATTCGCCTTTTCGGCGCGCCAGGGTCTGATTCCTCACTCGGAAGCCGACCGCGCGATCCGCCATTTCGCGGAGGTCGGTTTGCCGACCCGGCCCAAGGACATTCCAGGAGGATTGCCCAGTGTCGACCGGCTGATGGATTTGATCGCGCAAGACAAGAAAGTGAAGCGCGGAATGCTTACATTTATTTTTGTGCGCGGCATCGGCGCCGCCTTCGTCGAAACCGGCGTCGACCAGCGCGAGGTGCATGGGTTCCTCAGCGAGAAGCTTGCGGAGAAATGAGTATTTACGATTGGTTGACCGTCGCCGCGGTCATGATCTGCCTGTTGGTATCGGGGTTCTTTTCCGCCGGCGAGACGGCGCTGACCGCCTCCTCGCGCGCGGCCATGATGCGGCTGGAAAAGCAGGGCAACCGCGACGCGACCATCGTCAACCGGCTGTTGGCGAGGCGCGAGCGGCTTCTCGGCGCGATCTTGTTTGCCAACAACGTCACCAACATCGCCGCTTCCACCATGGCGACCGGCCTTCTGCTCGCGTTCTTCGGCCATGCTGGCGTGATCTACGCGACGTTGGTGATGACCGCGCTGATCTTCGTGTTCGCCGAAGTGCTGCCGAAGACCGCGGCCTTCAACATGCCCGATCGCATCGCGCTCGTCGTCGCCCAGCCGGTCGATCGGATGGTGCGCTGGTTCGGGCCGATCCTGCGGGTGGTCGAATGGCTGGTGCGTATTATTCTTCACGGTCTCGGCATGCCGGTCGGCAAGATTCAATCCATCCTGACGCCGCGCGAGGAATTGCGCGGCACCGTCGACCTCATGCACCACGCCGGCGTCGTGGAAAAGCTCGACCGCGACATGATGGGCGGCTTGCTCGACTTGCGCGAGCTTACCGTCTCGGACGTGATGATCCATCGCACCAAGATGGTGATGCTCGATGCCGACGAACCGCCGCGGGAGATCGTCGATGCCATCCTTGCCGCAGCGGTGACGCGAATACCGTTCTGGCGCGGTTCTCCGGACAACGTCGTCGGGGTATTGCACGCCAAGGATATCCTGCGCGCGCTGCACGCTGCCGGCGGCGATGCCGCCAAGATCGACATCATGTCGCTGGCGACGCCGCCATGGTTCGTGCCGGACACCACGCCGCTCTATGACCAGCTCAAGGCGTTCCTTCACCGCAAGACCGCATTGGCGCTTGTCGTCGATGAATACGGCGAACTCGAGGGGCTGGTGACGCTGGAAGACATCATGGAGGAAATCGTCGGCGACATCACCGACGAACATGACATCGCGGTTCCCGGCGTGCGCATGCTGCCGGACGGCTCGGTCAATGTCGACGGCGCGGTGCCGGTGCGCGATCTCAACCGGGCGATGGACTGGAGCATTCCCGACGACGAGGCGACGACGATCGCCGGCGTGGTGATCCATGAGTCGCGCTCGATCCCGGAGCCGGGACAAAGCTTCACCTTCCATGGCTTCCGTTTCCAGGTCCTGCGCAAGAGCCGCAACCGCATAACGGCACTGCGCGTGACGCCGCTGGTGCGCAAAGTGCCGACGGCAAAGGCGAGCTAGGCCGCGGCTCGGGGCATCTTGCGAGAAGCCGGAAGCGACCGCATCTAACAAAAAATATGAGCTTGGAGCAGGGGGTGATGGCCAATCTAATGCCGCCAACGCGCGCTGGCAGCGAGATCTGGAATTTTCGTTAAACCGGGTCGGCGAAGTGCAGGTTGCGCAGGGTGACGGGCAAGATGCACTCGCATCCTTCCGCCAAGGATTTGACATCGCGGCGCGTCTTGCCAAGCTCGATCCCAGCAACATCGGCTGGCAGCGCGATCTGTCGATCTCGTACGAGAGGATCGGCGACGTACAGCGCTCGCAAGGCAATCTTTCGGATGCGCTCGCGTCCCACATGGCCGCCCTCGATATCGACAAGCGTGTGGCGGCGGCCAATCCCAACGAGCCTGACGTGCAGCGCAATCTGTCGATTTCATATAACAAGGTCGGCGGAGTGCAGGTGGATCCGGGCGATCTTGCCGGCGCTCTCATGTGCTTCGCCGACGGCGTCGCCGTTATTGAGCGGTTGGCGCAAACCGAGCCCGGGAATGCGGGATGGCAAGATGATCTGGCATTTTCATTGAAGAAGCTCGGCGGCGTGCAGCAGGCGCAAGGCGATCTTGCCGGCGCGCTCAAATCCTTTGGCGACACTCTCGCGATCAGAAAGCGGCTGGTGCAATTGGATCCCGCTAACGTCGATCGGCAGATTGATCTATCGATCGCACTCGACAACGTAGGCGACGTGCAGGTGGCGCAAAACGACTTTGCCGGCGCGCTCACGTCGCGCAACGACAGCCTTGCCATTTCTGAACGCCTCGCGCAGTCCCATCCCGGTAACGTCGGCTTGCAGCGCGATGTTTCAATATCGCTGAACAACCTAAGCGACGTGCAGGTGGCGCTGCGCGATTTTGCGGGCGCGCTCAAATCGTGCCAGGATAGCCTCAACATTGCCGAGCGGCTTGCCCAAGCCAATTCCGATAACCCAGGCTTGCAGCGCGACGTCGCCGCGGTCTACGCCAAACTTGGCGCCGTCTATCGTAGTTCCGGCGACCACGACAATGCAGTGGCTGCGTTGCAGAAAGGCCAGACGATCATGGACCGGCTAGCCAAGCTTGCCCCGGATAATGCCGGCTGGAAACGCGATCTCGCGTGGTTCAACAGTCAGATCGAGGCGCTGACGAAGCAAGAGGACGCCAAGTAGCCCGATCGAGCGGCGATATACGCGGTTGGTCATCGAGGGTCGATAGTCTCCCCCGGCGCCGCGGCATGAACAGCCAGCGCATGCACGCCGCCGGCGAGTTCGCCCGCCAGCGTGGCGTTGATCATGCGGTGGCGTTCGATCCGGCTCTTCCCGCGAAAGGCTTCCGACACGATATAGAGACGGAAATGGGTTTCGCCGCCCGGCCGGTGTCCGGCATGGCCTTCATGGTGATGGGATTCGTCCACTACGGTGAGGCTGTCGGGCGCGAAGGCCTTGCGCAACTTTTCGGTGATGAGATCGCGAGTCGCCATAGCTTCAAAAAGCCTTTGAGCATAATCCGGCAAAACCCTGACCCGGACTTGAACCGGAGTTAAGCCGATTTTCCGAAAAGATCATGTTCCTGCGCAAAATTGCAAGGTCAACGGGCCAAACGCGCCGTTTTGACGCCTGTCAAGTCTTGAAGCTGCCATCGAGGCAACAGCATACTCCGTGAAGATGAGTAACGACTCGCCACTCTTTGATCGTATCCGCGTCAAGCCCGACCTCGACCGCCGGCCGCGCACCGATCTTCCGGCCTGCCAATGGCCGCGCTGCGGCGCGTCGGCGACCCACCGCGCGCCGAAGGGCCGGTTGCGCGCCAGCGAGTATTGGCAGTTCTGCCTTGAGCACGTGCGCGAGTACAATAACTCCTACAATTTCTTCGCCGGCATGAGCGATGACGCGATCGCGAAATACCAGAAGGAGGACCTCACCGGCCATCGTCCGACCTGGAAAATGGGCTCGATTGGCAGCCAGCGCCCGGATGCCCGGCGCAAGGCAGGTGGCGCCTCCGGATGGGCGGCCGATGACCCGTTCGGTTTATTCGGCGGTGCCGACGCGGGGCCAACCGGTCGCAAGCGGCCGGCCGCCGAGGTACGCAAGGTTCTCAATGCCCAACGCCGCGCGCTCGACGTGCTCGGCCTTGAAGCCGACGCCAAGCGTGCCGATATCAAGGCTAAGTTCAAGGTCTTGGTGAAGCGGCATCATCCTGACGCTAATGGCGGCGATCGTACGTCGGAGGATCAGCTGCGGGAGATCATCCAAGCCTACAATTACCTGAAGTCGGCAGGCTTCTGCTGAGTCCTTTAGTGTCTCAATGCGAGCTTGCGGCTGGACCGTAGGAACTTTCAGACCCACCCACTATAGGTGGCTTTCGCGGCCCTGTGGGCTTCTGCTAAATTTGACGCGACATCCGATCGCCGGGGAGGGCCGATTGGCGCCGCGGAGGTCACGGAGGTGCAATGACGCTCGCAACTGAAGCCGTATCCGGTCTGCCGGATATGAAGGTCTCGATCCGGCAGTTGTTCGGAATCGACAGCGATTTGGAAGTGCCGGCCTATTCCGAGCCGGACGAGTACGTGCCCGACCTCGATCCCGACTACCGGTTCGACAAGCCGACCACGCTCGCCATTCTCGCCGGATTTGCCAGGAACCGCCGGGTCATCGTCACCGGCTATCACGGCACCGGCAAGTCCACTCATATCGAGCAGGTCGCGGCGCGCCTCAACTGGCCGTGCGTGCGCGTCAATCTCGACAGCCATATCAGCCGTGTCGATCTGATCGGCAAGGACGCCATCGTGATCCGCGAAGGTATGCAGGTGACCGAGTTCCGCGACGGCATCCTGCCCTGGGCGTTGCAGCACAATGTGGCGATCTGCTTCGACGAATACGACGCGGGCCGTCCCGATGTGATGTTCGTGATCCAGCGCGTCCTGGAGTCGTCCGGACGGCTGACGCTGCTCGACCAGAACAAGGTGATCAAGCCGCACCCCTCGTTTCGGCTTTTCGCCACCGCCAACACGGTCGGTCTCGGCGACACGTCCGGCCTCTATCACGGCACTCAGCAGATCAATCAGGGCCAGATGGACCGGTGGTCGATCGTCACGACGCTCAATTACCTGCCGCATGATAACGAGGTCGAGATCGTGCTCGCCAAGGCGAAGCACTACCGCAATGCCGAGGGCCGCGACATCGTCAGCAAGATGGTGCGCGTGGCGGATCTCACCCGCAACGCTTTCATGAACGGCGACATCTCCACCGTCATGAGCCCGCGCACCGTGATCACCTGGGCGGAGAATGCCGATATTTTCAACGACATTGGCTTCGCCTTCCGGCTTACCTTCGTCAACAAATGCGACGAGCTGGAGCGTTCGCTGGTGGCGGAGTTCTATCAGCGCTGCTTCGGACAGGAATTGCCGGAATCAGCGGTGAATGTGGCGCTCTCGTAGTTATCGCCTCTCCCTGCAAGCGGGAGAGGGAGAAGAGTCATGAGCTCCAACATCAAGCCTAAAAATCCGGCCAAGGAAGCGCCGACCGAGCCGTTCAAGCGCGCGGTCGGAGTTTGCGTGCGCGCCATCGCCGGCAGGGGCGACATCGAGGTCGCATTCGCCGCCGAGCGTCCCGGGCTCGCCGCCAACAAAGTTCGGCTGCCGGAGCCGCCGCGCCGGCTCAATGATCGCGAGGCGGCTATCGTGCGCGGTCACGCCGACTCGATTGCGCTCCGGCTCGCCTGCCACGACCCGGCGGTGCATCGCAAGCTCGTGCCCGGCGGCCAGCAGGCGCGCGCGGTATTCGAAGCAGTCGAGCAGGCCCGCGTCGAAGCGATCGGATCCCGCCGCATGGGCGGCGTGAAGAAGAATCTCGCCGCCATGCTCGACGACCGCTTCCATCGCGGCAAATACGAGGAGATCACCGATCGCGCCGATGCGCCGATCGAGGAAGCCGTCGCCATGATCGTGCGCGAAAGGCTCACCGGCGAGACGCCGCCGGCAGCCGCGCGCAAGCTCGTCGATCTGTGGCGCCCACTGATCGAGGAGCGCGCCGGGCGCAATCTCGATCGTCTCGAGCGCGTACTCGCCGATCAGCGCCGGTTCGGCGATGTGGTGCACGACCTGCTCGATTCGCTCGATATGGGCGAGGATCGCAACAGCGATGCCGACGAGGAGGAGGGCGAGCAGGGCGAGGAAGAGAATCGCAGCGACGAATCCGGCCGCGACGGCGAGACATCCGATTCCGCCGACAGCGAACGCATGAGCCTCGAAGAGGCCGAGGCCTCGTCCGACGAATTGCCCGACAGCGCCGCGGAAGCCATCGACGCGCCGTCAGCCGACATGGCTGACGATGCAGAGATGGGGGATTCGGAGACCGCCGCCGAGCCTTGGCGGCCGCGAAACAATCGCAATGAGCCGCGCGGTCCGGACTATCGGCCCTTTACCGCCAAATTCGATGAGATCGTCGGCGCCGAGAATCTCTGCGATCCGGAGGAGCTTGATCGACTGCGCGGCTATCTCGACAAGCAGCTTTCGCATCTGCAAGGCGTGGTGGCGAGGCTCGCCAATCGGCTGCAGCGTCTGTTGCTGGCGCAGCAGAATAGAGCGTGGGAGTTCGACCTCGAGGAAGGTCTGCTCGATCCGGCGCGGCTGCCGCGCGTGATCGTCGATCCGCTGCATCCGTTGTCATTCAAGCGCGAGAAGGACACCGATTTCCGCGACACGGTGGTAACGCTGCTGCTCGACAATTCCGGCTCGATGCGCGGGCGACCGATCACGGTGGCGGCGACCTGCGCCGATATTCTGGCGCGCACGCTGGAACGTTGCGGCGTCAAGGTCGAAATTTTGGGCTTCACGACCCGCGCGTGGAAGGGCGGGCAATCGCGCGAAACCTGGCTCGCGCAGGGCAAGCCGGCCAATCCGGGACGGCTCAACGATCTGCGCCACATCATCTACAAGTCGGCCGACGCGCCCTGGCGGCGCGCGCGGAAAAACCTCGGACTGATGATGCGCGAGGGCCTGCTGAAAGAGAACATCGACGGCGAGGCGCTCGATTGGGCGCATAAGCGGTTGCTTGCGCGGCCGGAGAGCCGAAAGATACTGATGATGATCTCCGACGGCGCGCCGGTCGACGATTCAACGCTCTCGGTCAATCCCGGCAATTACCTGGAGCGTCACCTGCGGTGGGTGATCGAGGACATCGAAACGCGCTCGCCGGTCGAACTGATCGCCGTCGGCATCGGACACGACGTCACGCGCTACTACCGGCGCGCCGTGACCATTGTCGACGCCGAGGAGCTCGGCGGCGTCATGACCGAGAAGCTGGCGGAATTATTCGCGGAAAGCGCAATCGAGGAACGCGTGCCGCGTCGCGCTCGGCCGCGGCGGTTGAACGCGTAGGCGGGCCTACGCCGCTACCGCGCGCTTCTTGACGATTTGGCGCTTGAGCTGAAGCACCCGAGGCGACAGCTCGGCGTCCTTGGCCGCCAGCAGGAAGGAGTCGAATCCGCCGCGATGATCGACGGTCTTCAGCGCATTGGCCGAAATGCGCAAGCGCACCGAGCGGCCGAGCGAATCCGACATCAGCGTGACGCTGAGCAGGTTCGGCAGGAACCGCCGTTTGGTCTTGCGGTTCGAATGGCTCACGCGATGCCCGATCTGGCGTGTCTTTCCGGTTAGCTCGCAACGCCACGACATGGCAATTCCTCGTAATCTTTCGCGCGTCCAGCGCCCGCCGACGGACGATATGATGGGGACGGAATTGCGGGACTAATAGTGAGCGTCCGGCAGAGCGTCAAGCGCTTGCGCCGGAACGGCTTTCGCAAGCGGTATTTGCCGAGTGCTTTACCACACGGCAAGCGGCGCCAAATCACAGAAACGACGCATTCTCCGACAAAACAATAGGCAGAGTTTAAGTTAGCGCTTGCGGCGGTTGGTACGGCATCCTGCCAATTGTGGCCGCGCTGCCGTCAGCCTCTTCCGCGGTCACCAAGGAACCGTCGCCGCCGTGTTTATCCTGCCGAAACGGCTTATTCGGAATGCACGACCCGCCGCGTTTGCCGCGGCGGTTTTCGTTACTGGCGCAGCTTTGGCGACCGACGCCACCCGTATTGCCGTGGCGCAGGGGCGGCTCGAGGCTGAATATACCGCCAGCCTTTCCGGCATCCCGGTTGGGCGTGGCAACTGGGTTATCGAAATTTCCGAAGACCAGTTCACCGCAACGGCGAGCGGGGGGACGACCGGCATCCTGCGATTCTTCAGTTCGGGGCACGGCACCAGTGCCGCGCAAGGGACCGTCAGCGCCGGGCAGCCGGTGCCGACCACCTATGCGGCCAGCATGATCAACGACAAGAGAAGTGATGACGTCCACATGATGTTTGCCGGCGGCAATGTCAAAGACTTGACGGTCGAGCCTCCCGTTGGGCCGCATCCGGACCGCATTCCCGTCAGCGACGCGGATCGCCGCAACGTGGTCGACCCGCTGACCGCAACGCTCGACCTTGTGAGCGGCAGTGGCGACCCGGTGTCGCCGCAAGCCTGCGGTCGCAAGGCTTCCGTATTCGATGGCCGCATGCGCTTCGATCTGCGCAGCGAATTCAAGCGCATAGAGGTCGTCAAGGCGGAGAAGGGCTACCAGGGACCGGTTGTCGTCTGCGCGATCTATTTTGTGCCGATTTCCGGTTACATCCCCGACCGGTACACGATCAAATATCTCGCCGCGTTGCGCGATGCAGAGGTCTGGCTGGCGCCGATCTCCGGCACCCGTGTGCTGGTGCCTTATCGCTTCTCGCTGCCGACGCCCGTCGGTACGGGAGTGCTGCAAGCGACGCAATTCATCTCTGTCGCGAAGCCGCCGCGCGCGGCGGCGAACCTGAAACCGCAGTGATATTGATTTTTTCGTGCGGTATTGCCGGGCGCGCCCGGTAACGGCATACGTTGCGGAGAATGAGCATACCGCTTGCGCCGGCATCCCCGTTATCCACAGGAGTGGACCTTTTGACTCGTCCAAAGAATCTCATCGCTAGCCGCATTAACCTCTTTGTCCTGGATGCGCCGGCGACGCCGGCGCGCAAATACCCGATCTGGTATTGCGGAATAGTGGCGATGCCATATGTCGCAGTGAACGAAGTCGAACAAGCTGCGAGTCGCCGATTCGGCCGCGATTTGTTCCAGACTCGTTCCACACCTTAAGCACAGGCTTTTCAGCGTGTTGTTGTGATACAGATGCAGCCGCTGTCCTGTGCGGCAGCCCGGGCCTTCGATGCCGATTTCCTTTTCGCCCACCACGAACCGTGATTTGCGCGCCCGCGGCGCTGGCGTTACCGCCGTGCTCGGGCCGACCAATACCGGCAAGACCCATCTCGCCATCGAGCGGATGCTGGCGCATTCGTCAGGCGTGATCGGCTTGCCACTGCGGCTCCTGGCACGCGAAGTTTACAACCGCGCGGTGGAGCGGGTCGGCGCCGACGCGGTGGCGCTCGTCACCGGCGAGGAGAAGATCAAGCCGCCGAACCCGCGCTTCTGGGTCGCCACCGTTGAGGCCATGCCGCGCGACCTCGACGTTGCGTTCCTCGCCGTCGACGAAATCCAGCTCGCTGCCGATTTCGAGCGCGGACACGTCTTCACCGACCGCATGCTGCACCGGCGCGGGCGCGAGGAAACCCTGGTGCTCGGCGCCGCTACGATGCGGCCGATCGTGGAGCGGCTCCTTCCCGGCGCCAGCATCGTGAGCCGCCCGCGGCTCTCGCAACTCAGCTTTTCCGGCGAGAAGAAGCTGACGCGACTGCCGCGCCGCTCGGCTATCGTCGCCTTCTCGACCGATGAAGTTTACGCGATCGCCGAGCTCATTCGTCGCCAGCGCGGTGGCGCGGCGGTCGTGCTCGGCGCATTGTCGCCGCGCACGCGAAATGCGCAGGTCGCGCTCTATCAGGCTGGCGAGGTCGACTATCTGGTGGCCACCGACGCCATCGGCATGGGGCTTAATCTCGACGTCGACCACATCGCGTTCGCCTCCGACCGAAAGTTCGACGGCTATCAGTTCCGCAAGCTCAGCCCGGCCGAACTCGCCCAGATCGCCGGCCGTGCCGGACGCGCCACCCGCGACGGCACTTTCGGCACCACCGGACGCTGTCCGCCGTTCGAGACCGAGCTTGCCCAGGCGCTGGAGTCGCACACTTTCGAGCCGGTGAAGATCGTGCAATGGCGCAACACCGATCTCGACTTCTCCTCGATCGGTGCGTTGCAGGCGACGTTGGCGGCGGCGCCGACCGAGAACACGCTGACGCGCGCGCCGGTCGCCGAAGATATCCTTGTGCTCGATCATGCCGCGCGCGACGACGGGGTGCGGGCCATGACCAGAACCCGCGCCGACGTCGAGCGTTTATGGGAAGTCTGCCAGGTTCCCGATTACCGCAAAATCGCGCCTGCGACGCATGCCGAGCTCGCGGTTACGCTCTATGGCTTTCTGGTGCGTGACGGGGCGATCCCGACCGACTGGTTCGCCAAGCAGGTGGCGCTGGCGGACCGCACCGACGGCGACATCGATACGCTGTCCAACCGCATCGCCCATATTCGGACCTGGACGTTTGCCGCCAACCGGCCCGATTGGCTCGCCGATCCGGAGCACTGGCAGGACGTGGCGCGCGCCGTGGAGGACAAACTCTCCGACGCTTTGCACGAGCGGTTGACCGAGCGATTCATCGATCGCCGCACCAGCGTCTTGATGCGGCGGCTGCGCGAGAATGCGCAGCTTGAGCCCGAGATGAGCAAGACCGGCGAGGTAGTGGTCGAAGGCCACACGATCGGCCGCCTCGACGGGTTCGTGTTCCTGCCCGACGCCTCCTCCGGCGGATCGGAAGCCAAGGCATTGCAGAACGCGGCGCAGAAAGCGCTGGCCAGCGAGATCGCGACGCGCGCCATGCGGCTTGCCGAGGCGCCAGACGAGCAATTTGTGCTCGCCGCCGACGGCACGGTCCGCTGGACCGGCGCCGCGGTCGGCAAACTCGTTGCCGGTGAGGAGGTTTTGAGGCCGCGCGTGCGCATCGTCGCCGACGAATATCTTTCCGGCGCGCCACGCGAAGCGGTTGAAGCGCGGCTCGATCGCTGGGTGAAAGCGCACATAGAAAAGCTGCTCGGCCCTTTGTTCGAGCTTTCGGCCGCTGCGGACATCAGCGGCATCGCGCGCGGCGTGGCGTTTCAGTTGGCCGAAGCGCTCGGCGTGCTCGAACGTCAGCGGGTTGCCGACGAGGTGAAGGGACTGGAACAGCCTGAACGGGCGACCTTGCGCAAATACGGCGTGCGCTTTGGCGCCTATCACATCTACTTCCCGCTCCTGCTCAAGCCGGCGCCGCGCGCGCTCGCGGCGCAACTCTGGGCGCTCGCGCATGACGGCCCGGCGCGCAAAGGGCTCGACGATTTGCTGCATCTTGCCGCCGGCGGCCGCACATCGATCCCGGCCGATCGGGAGGTCGACGCGGCGCTCTATCGCGCGGCCGGCTATCGGGTGTGCGGTGAGCGCGCCGTGCGCGTCGACATTCTCGAACGCCTTGCGGATCTGATCCGCCCGGCGCTCGCCTGGCGCGAAGGCGCCTTTGGGCCTAAGCCGCCGGGCGCGGTCGCCGGCGGCGGCTTTACGGTGGTCAACACCATGACCTCGCTGACCGGCGCCTCGGGCGAGGATTTCGCCTCGATTCTGCGCTCGCTCGGCTATCGCATGGAGCAGCGGCCGAAACCGGCCGTGCCGGCGCCCGCGCCCGCGCCCGCCGTCGAGCCTGCCTCTGCGCCAGAAGGTGAACAGCTCGAAATACAATGCGCGCCGGCTGAAAGTCTGGAGGCGGCGGAGATCGCCTCTCCCGGCGCGCGGGGAGAGGTTGGTGAGCCAACGGGTCGGCGCGAAGCGCCGCCCGATGACAGGCTCCGCGAACCGGGTGAGGGGGCTGACGCGTCGCCTGAGCCTGCGGATGGTCCTCCTCACCCCGACCCTCTCCCGGCCAGCGGGGAGATGGCGATCGATGCGGCCGCCGCGCCGATTGCAGAGCCGGATCCCGCAACCGCATCGGTCGGTGTCCAAGAGCCAGAAGCCGAGCCGGCCACGGCAATGGCAGCCGGTGGGGTTCCTTCGCCGACCGGAGCGACGGCCGAAACCGCCGAACCGCTGAAAGACGCCGCAACGCTGCCGCCATCGGAGCCGATGTTTATCGAGGTGTGGCGGCCGGGTCGGCCTGAGGGACGGCGTCGCCCTCGCGGCAGGCATCGCGAAACGGGCAGAAAGTCTGCGAAAGGCGCGGGCGAGCAAAGGCAAGAATCCGGCGCCCCGTCCGTTTCCACGCAAGAGGAGCGAGAGGCCGCACCCGTTCCGCCGACCGAACAGCCCGCGCCGTCCGAGCCGTCCGAGCCGTCCAAGGCGGAACGCCACTCGCGCCACCGTCGCAGTCACGGGCCGGATCAGCGGTTCGACCGTCCGCGGCGCGAGCGGGAGAGGGCGCCCGCCCATGTGGCGCGGCAGGAGCGGCGCGAGAAAGCGCCCGATCCGAATTCGCCATTCGCCAAGCTCGCGGCGCTGAAGGCTCAGCTTGAGTCGGAGGCTAAGGAGCGTCGCTAGAGCATGATCCGGAAAAGTGGAAGCCGGTTTTCCGAAAAGATCATGCTCCACCAAGCTCTAAAGCCGGCGGCTGAGCTCGATTGCCAGCGCATTGACCGATGGCTATGGCATGCCCGCCTGGTGCGCACGCGCGGCGCCGCGGCGGCGCTCGCGGGTTCCGGTCATGTTCGGGTGAACGGGGCGCGCATCCATGCGCCAAGCCGCCTGGTGCGAACCGGCGACGTGATCACCGTCG
>JBEKSB010000044.1:0-24556 GCA_049517455.1 Xanthobacteraceae bacterium | reverse complement strand
GATGTTCGGCGTCGCCAAGCGGCATACGCACGATTTCGCGTCCGGTCGCGGCACTGAGTACGCGCAGCGCCGCTGGTGCGACCGCGAGCGGGCGCAGCCGATCCTCAAGCCCGAGATCAATCAGAATGCGCGTGGCATTGGGCGAGAGCTGGAGGCCGGCGCCGGTTTCCTCGAGCCGCTCGGCTTGTTCCAATACGACGACGCGAAAACCGTTACGCGCGAGCGCGAGCGCGGCGGTCAGTCCGCCGATGCCGGCGCCGGCAACGATGACCACGCGCGGGGACGTCAGGGCACGCCCTCCCGCGAAACTTCAGACAGTGGCGTCGTGCAAGGCGCATTCCGCCGGCCGCGCGGCGTTCGGCGCCAGCGTCGGGTCGTGGCGATAGAGCGTCGAGCAATACGGGCAGACGTACTCGGCATCCTCGCCCATGTCGCAATAGATGTGCGGGTGATCGAACGGCGGCATGGCGCCGACGCACATGAACTCCTTGGCGCCGATATTGATGACCGGAACGCCGAGGTCGTTATGGAAGTGAGGAACGATTGTATTGGCCATGCTCGCT
The DNA here is from genome assembly GCA_049517455.1 of Xanthobacteraceae bacterium. GTDB lineage: Bacteria > Pseudomonadota > Alphaproteobacteria > Rhizobiales > Xanthobacteraceae > BOG-931. The sequence goes on along the minus strand of JBEKSB010000044.1, from coordinate 23,993 downwards.
TACCTTGCCGGGCGGCACCATAGCGGCGCGGCACGCGGATTTCCAGCCGAAGTGTCGGCTTCAGGGACGCCTTACGGGTTCACGCCCGCTGTGGGGAATCTCCTTACCAGGCTGTTGAGCCAGGTGAGCGCCGGGAAGGGCGTGAACTCCTGCAATACGGTGGCGACAATGAGAAGAAGAGCCGCATAGAAGACCACGAAGCGGACCACCCGATGCAGGAGCGGCGGGTAGGGCGGCTTGTTATCGGCCGGCCAGGCGAACTGCTCCTCCCATTGTTCCTGCGGAATGGACGCGGGGCGGATTCGCTCCAGCGGCAACCAGGCGCGGTACGCTTCTATGCCGCGCTCGCGTGCGATGGCGTTTCGCAGAAACAGAACGTTGTGCCGCGCCGCAAGTTCCACCGCGCTTAAGATGACCGCTCTCCCAACATACAAGATCAGCAAGCCGATAAGATAAACATAGGCAATCCAGAATCCGGTCGTGAGCCACGATTTGGTGAAAGACCTCACCTCAAAAATCGCCGCACACCGCTGAACGGTAAAGTCCACAAGCCGGTCGAGCCCGTTGTAAATCTGACCCAACACCGAGCCGTCTGATGCGGCCTGTAGCCAGAGAATGACGGCCACCGTGACGGCAAGCTGGAACAACGGAAACTGAACGACACGGCGGATCGGAGCCAGCAGCAGCTTGACTGGAGTCATGGGATGTATCTCGACGAATCCTTGAACGGTGAGAATAGCCCGCCGCAACGACCAAATGTGCGTGGCAATGCCGTCAGCCGCTTAGGCGGACGGGGTAAGACGTGAATCCGCGGAATCGCGCGCGGCCGCCTCTCACGGGAGTGTCGGCCGGTTCGATGCGGGCAAAACGCTCCAGCAATCGGCCGATTGCGACTTGCGCTTCCATCCGGGCGAGCGACATCCCGGCGCAGGCGTGAATGCCGGTCGCGAAGGCGAGATGCCGGTTCGGCTGACGCCGGATGTCGAGGCGATCCGGATCGGGAAATTGGTCCGGGTCCCGATTGGCGGCGCCGATGCAGATATGCACGTAAGTCCCGGCCGGAATATCAACGCCGCCAAGGACGGTATCCTTGACGGCGCGCCGATTGCCGAGCTGGTTTGAGCTTTCCATCCGCAAAAATTCTTCGACCGCTGTCTCCATCGCGTCCGGGTGGTCACGCAAACCGCTCATCGCATCGGGATGACGGATCAGAAGATCGACTGCGTTACCGATCAGATTGGTTGTGGTCTCGTGGCCGGCGTTGAGAAGAAAGATGCAATTGTGGATCAGCTCGAGCTTGGAGAGCCGCTCGCCTTCGCCGCCGTCGGCGGCGAAGGCACTCGGCGGCGAAGGCACTGCTGCCGATCAGCTTGGACAGAATTTCCGCCGGATCGCTATTGCCGCTTCGCAACCGGCTGGCAATAATGTTGTTCAGATACTCCTTGAAATCCGCGACCGCTGAGACGCCGGTATCGAATTGTTGCCGGCTGAGAACCGGTTCAAGCGCGCCGAGAATGGCGAGCGACCATCCGCGCAACGGCTCGCGTTCGTTCTGCGGGATGCCGAGCATGTCGCCAATGAGCTGAACCGGAATCGCGGCGGCAAAATCCGTGATGAGGTCGATTTCGCCCTTGTCTGCCGCGGCTTCCAGCAAACGATCGACCAGTTTCTCGATCCGATCCTGCAACGCTCGCAAGGCGCGGGGCGTGAAGGCGGGCGCAAGCAACTTGCGCACCCGCGTGTGATAAGGCGGGTCGTTGAAGACCAAGCTGGTGGTGTGATGCTCATAGAGGAGGCTGTCGGAAAAATTCGGCCGGAAATCGAGCTTCTTGTCCGAACTCCAAGTCTCCGTGTCGCGGTAGACGGCAAGGCAGTCATCGTAGCGGGTCAAAAAATACGATCCGTCCGGCATGCGATGAACGGGATCGAATTGCCGGAGCGCGTGGTAGGTCGGATAGGGGTCTTCGAGGAATTTCCCGGATAATTTCTTCAAATCGAAAGCGGCCGCGGCTGCGCCCGGGACAGAGTGCTCGGCCGCTGCAGCCCCAAGCGTTTCGATATGTGACGGCTTACCCACGCGTGGCGCTCTTTAAGCGCCGTTGATCGCGGCGATCACTGCTTGACCAATGAACATGCCGGATTGGGCGGCCCGAAAGCCTGATCGCCCGGGATGTGCGCGAGGATTTTGTAGTAGTCCCACAGATACTTCGATTCCTCTGGCTTCTTCACCTGCACCAGGATGAGGTCATGCACCATCAGCCCGTCCTCGCGCAGTTTCCCGTTGCGGGAAAAGAAGTCGTTGATCGGGGTTTCGCGCATCTTGGCGGTGACCTTAAGCGGCTCGTCGGTGCCCGCCGCCTTGACCGCGTTGAGATAATTCATGACCGAGGAATAAACGCCCGCCTGCCACATCGATGGCATCTGGTTCATCTTGGCAAAGAAGCGCTTCGACCATTCGCGGGTCTGCTCGTCCATGTCCCAATAGAATGACGTCGTGAGCACCAGGCCCTGCGCGGCCTTCAGGCCGAGCGCGTGGATGTCGGTGATCAGCACCAACAGGCCGGCCATCTGCTGGCCACCCTCGAAGATACCGAATTCGCCGCCGAGCTTGATGGCGTTGATATTGTCGGGCGGGCCGCTGGCGATGCCAATGATTTTTGCTTTTGAGGCCTGCGCCTGGAGAATGAACGACGAGAGGTCGGGCGTCGCGAACGGGTGGGAGACCGAGCCCAGCACCTTGCCGCCATTCTGTACGATCACCGCCGAGGCATCGCGCTCCAGCGCATGTCCGAAGGCGTAGTCGGCGGTCAGGAAGAACCAGCTATCGCCGCCGCGCTTGGTGACTTCCTGCGCGGTACCGACCGCAAGCGCGTGCGTATCGAAGACCCATTGCAAAGCGTAAGGCGTACAGAACTTGCCGTGGAAATCCGCGGTCCCCGTCGAATGGACGATGAGAAGCCGCTTTCTTTCGTTGGCGACATTTTGCACCGCGAGGCCGACAGCCGAGACCGGAACGTCGACGATCAGATCGACCTGTTCGCGGTCGTACCACTGCCGGGCGATACCGGCGGCGATATCGGGCTTGATCTGATGATCGGCGGAAACCACCTGGATAGGCTTGTCCAGAACCTTGCCGCCAAAATCGTCCACCGCCATTTGCGCCGCCACCAGCGAGCCCGGGCCGTCCGCGGCCGATGACGGACCTGACATGTCGGTCAACACGCCGATCTTCACCACGTCGTCGGAGACTTGAGCCCTGGCGATGCTGCTCGAAACGACGAACAGTGCGCTGAGCAAAACGAGCCACGAGCGTTGCATCAGAATCCTCCCTACGGTGCGCCACGAACGTGCCGTGTGTTGGTCTCAAAGTGCCGACCTTCAGTCAGGCGGCGCGGAAGCGACTTGGCCGCTCCCGCGCCGGTGTCTTCAGTGCGTCGCCTTAGATGTCCGGATTCCACGGGACCGGTACAAAGGCGTAACCGCCGTTCGATGCCTTGGCCACGTGACCGACGCCGGGGAACGCGATGTGAGTGCCGGCGATCATCAATCTGTCGGTCGCCGCCATATCCATCACCTTCTTGCGCGTCGCGATCGCCATCGGCGGCTCGAGATCAAACACGATCGCCCGGTCCGGCTCGGGGAATTGCAGCGTCGCGTTGTGGACGATGTCGGTCCACAGCAGCAGGTCGCCGCCGCTCGGAGCGACGCGCACCATCGTGTGGCCGACGGTGTGACCGCGCGCCGTGATCGTCATGACGCCGGGAGCGATCTCGGTGCCGTCCTTGAAGGTCTGCACCTTGCCGGCGTCGGCGTAGGGCTTGAATGCCGCACGGCCGATCTCGGCGAAGCCTTTCCAGAACGGCTTCTGGTCCGGCACCTTGATTTCGCCCTCACACCACCATGCATATTCGTCGGCGTTGACGTGTATGATCGCATTCGGGAATGCGATCTTCTTGTCGGTCGTCAGCAAGCCCGCGCAATGGTCGGGATGGATATGCGTGATGACGACATCATCGACGTCGGCGGGATTTACGCCAGCGGCGGCGAGGCTCTTCGGCAGGCGGCCTAGCGACGGAGCGAACACGTTGGACGTGCCGGTGTCGACCAGCACCAGCTTGTCTCCGGTGTTGATAAGCCATTCGTTGACGGCGGTTCGGTTCAACTCCGTCGGCAGGAAGGCGTCGTGCAGCAATTTTTCCGCGCCCGCAGGATCCCCCGACCACATCTTGGTTTCGAGCCCGACCCAACCGTCGTTCACAACGGTGACTTCGTAGGCGCCGACCTTGAGGCGGTAAACGCTGGCTACTTGCGCACCAGCCGGTGCTTCCTTCGCTGCGGCCGGAAGAGCCGGAAGGAGCGCGCCGCCAAGGGCGGCAAGCCCAAACGAACGTCGAGTGATTTCCATAGGAGTCCTCCCTTGATGAACGACTATGACGCGCATCCAAATCCGGGGTTGCCCGGTTTGTCTGGATCAATTTGCGCGCGTTAATTTTTTCGCGACGCTACGCAACCTCAGCTAAGCGGTCAAGGCACGGCCGGCCGCGCCGCGGTCATTCGCGTGCATTGTCGAGCGCGGATCGATTATGGTCGCGGCATGCCGCGTTTCATGCATGGCGATGTAGAGATCGCCTTTCTCGACGAGGGCGAGGGCGAGCCGATCGTGCTCGTGCATGGCTTTGCTTCCAACAAGGAAGTAAACTGGGTTTATCCCGGTTGGGTGTCGACGCTCACACGCGCGGGCCGCCGCGTCGTCGCGCTCGATAACCGCGGCCACGGCGCCTCCACCAAGCTTTATGAACCCGCCGCCTATCAGAGCGGCGTCATGGCCGAGGATGTGCGCGCGCTGATCGATCATCTCGATCTGCCGCGTGCCGACGTTATGGGTTACTCGCTTGGCGCGAGGATCACGGCGCTGCTGACAGTGGCGCATCCCGAGCGCGTGCGATCGGCCGTGCTCGGCGGGCTCGGCATTCATCTTGTCGAGGGGGCGGGGCTGCCGCAAACGATCGCGGAAGCGCTCGAAGCCCCGACGCGTGCCGACGTCTCCGATACCACCGGTCGCACGTTTCGGGCATTTGCCGAGCAGACGCATTCCGATCTGCGCGCGCTCGCCGCGTGCATCCGCGGCTCGCGCCAGACTCTCAACCGCGACGAAATCGGCCGCATTGCGGTCCCGCTCCTAGTCGCGGCCGGCAGCAAGGATCAGATCGCCGGCTCGCCGGAACAGCTCGCTGCGCTCGTGCCGGGCGGGCAGGCGCTCGTCATCCCCGGCCGTGATCACATGCTCGCCGTCGGGGACCGGGTGTTCAAGGATGGCGTCCTGGACTTTCTAGCGAAGCGGCCCTGAAAGTGGGCGCTTGCTCGGCCGATGGCCTGCTTTTAGTAGGCCAAAGGCCCTATAAGCCGCCATTGGCCCCGCGCTTGCCCACCTCTGGATTCTGTCCACAGCCGTCCCAATTATGATAGAAGCGCGGCGTTCCGGGAGGCACTCCAATGGCGCAACATCTGACGAAGCCGGTGCTCGATAAGGTCGATCCGGTCTGGGCGCGGATCCGGCGCGAGGCCGAGGACGTGGTCCGGCGCGAGCCGGAGTTTGCGACCTTCATCTATTCGACCATCCTGCACCACGACTCGCTGGAAGGCGGCATCGTCTACCGACTGGCGGAGCGGCTCGACCATCCCGCGCTGTCAGGTGAGTTGATCAGGCAGGCTTATGCGGACGCGCTCAAGGATGTGCCCTCGATCGGCGAAAGCTTCCGCGCCGACATCGCGGCGACCGTCGACCGCGATCCAGCGACCCGCCGCTTGCTCGAACCGGTGCTATACTACAAAGGCTTTCATGCCATCCAGACGCATCGGTTGGCGCACTGGCTGTGGGGCAAGGGCCGCCGCGATTTCGCGCTTTACCTGCAGAGCCGCGCGTCGGCGGTGTTCCAATGCGACATTCATCCCGCCGCCCGCGTCGGGCGCGGCATTTTTCTCGATCACGCCACCGGCCTGGTGGTCGGTGAGACCGCCGTGATCGAGGACGACGTTTCGATGCTGCACGACGTGACACTGGGCGGCACCGGCAAGGAGGACGAGGATCGGCATCCGAAGATTCGTTACGGTGTGATGATCGGCGCCGGCGCCAAGATCCTCGGCAATATCGAGGTCGGCCATTGCGCGCGCATCGCCGCCGGTTCCGTCGTGCTCAAGCCGGTGCCGAACAACGTCACGGTCGCGGGCGTCCCCGCCAAGGTCGTGGGCGTTGCCGGCTGCCCCGAGCCTGCGCGCCTGATGGACCAGATGCTTTACGACGAGATTTGATTGCGGCTGCCGCGTGCTAATGCGGCTTTGGTAGGAGAATGCGCTGGTGGATGTTCAGGAAGTCAAGAAGCTCGACGCCTATCTCAAGAAGCTGTTCGGCAATGCACGCATCCGGGTCGTGCCGCGGCCGAAGAAGGACGATTCCGCCGAGGTCTATGTTGGCGATGAGTTCGTCGGCGTGCTTTTCGTCGACGATGAAGAGGATGAGCGCTCCTACAATTTCCAGATGGCGATCTTGGGAAGCGACCTGGAGTGACGTCTCGCGCAGCTTCACCCGCCCTGCGCGTGAAGCTGCGAGACGAGCCGATCAAAGCCGGCCGCGACGTTGCGCCAATCTTGCAGCCATTCGCGTGGAAAGCGCAACGTGATCTCGGCGGCATCGAGCGAACGTTCGTGGATGCATGTGCCGGGCACCGTACGGACCGCCCGCGAACAGCGGGCAAAGAACTGCTCGGGCTTGTCGGCGAGATAGACTAAGTCTTCGCCTTCATAGGGCGTACCGGCACGGAACGGGACGATGGCGAGCCCGTCCGGACCCGCGGTCGCCTGCGCTTCGATATAGCGCGGATAAATGGTGCGCAGCCGTGCGGCAGGCGCGAGCACCGCGCCGAGGCCAGCGATGGTGACGAACAGGCGATCGTTCGTCTTTGGCATCGGCACAGCGTCTTCCTCATTCGCAGCGGCTGGCGCGGCGGCGCCCGTGACGTCGCCTTCGGGTGGCGCAAGCGAGGGCCAAAGAAAGACCAGGTCAATCCGCTCGTGCGCTCCGGGATGGCGTTGCACCGCGGCGCGGATCGCCGCGGGCGGCACGTTGAAAAGCACGCCGGCCACCGTGACGGGGACAGCTGGTGCATCGAGGCGGACCGCTGCTTTTGGCCAAGTCGGCCATAGCACGTAGGAAACATACGTTCCCGCGCCAGCGATAAGGAGGACAAGAAGTGCAAGCGCCGCCAGCAGGCCGGGCGGCCTGCGCCATAGTTTGTATCGAGGAATTACTTGCGCCGTCATGGAGCTGCTTCGCGGCTTGCTGCGAATCAACCGTCAGTATGACACGGCCGCCGACACTCTCTCGTTAACCCTTCCTTAAGCATCACGTGGCGGCGCCCAGCTCGTTCTGCGAGGTTTCGAACGATCGGAGGCGCCCCGTATGTTGGAAGCTTTGCTCCCGGCGATTTCGCCTGACGTCGTCGAGTCCCTATTCGCGATCGCGATCGGCTTTGCCGTCGCCGGGCTGTGCGCCAGCGGCTATCGTCTTTTCGGCATGCATTTCCCAAGCTTTCGATTGCTCGAAGTCGGGCCCATGACCACCCGCTTTGCGGCCGTTCCGTTGCTCATCTTCTCCGCCCCGTTCCTCATTATGCGCAATACGCTCCGCGGGGGCCGGCTCGAGCGCCGCCGCGGCGAATTCGTCATGGTGGCCACAGTGATCGCCGGACTGTGGAGTCTGATGTCGGGGACGGTCGTGGTAATGGCGCTTCAAGCACTGCTCAGCGTCTGATAGTCATGCCCGGCTTGCCGCTTTTGCGGTGCCCCGGAATGACGATTCAGCAGAGCTTGCGCTTCACATGATTTACGAACTCGACGGGCAAAAGCCCGATTTGCCGGACGAGGGCCGCTACTGGGTCGCGCCGAGCGCGGCTGTCATCGGCAAGGTAAGATTGAAAACCGATTGCAGCGTCTGGTTCGGTGCGGTGCTGCGTGGCGACAACGAGTGGATCGAACTCGGCGAGCGCTCGCAAATTCAGGACAACGCCACCCTGCATACCGACATGGGCTTCCCGATGACCATTGGTCCGGATTGCGTGATCGGTCACAACGTTATCCTCCACGGCTGTACGATCGGTGCGCGTACGCTCATCGGCATGGGCGCCACCGTGCTCAACGGTGCGCGCATCGGCGCTGGCTGTCTCGTCGGGGCCGGTGCGCTTATTACCGAAGGCAAGTCGTTTCCGGAAAAGTCGCTGATCGTGGGCGCGCCGGCCCGCTCCATTCGCTCGCTCGATGAGGCGGCTGCGCTTGGCATCGCCGCCGGCGCCGATTTTTATGTCCGTAATTTCAAGCGATACGCGACGGGGTTAAAGCCGATCGGATGACGGAGGCCGTCCGACGGCTCACTTCGCCTCGGCGGTTTCGGGCTCGCCGGGCGCTCCCGGCGCGCCCGCGATGCGAACTTTGTCCCCGTTGGCAATGCCGTCCGGCGGGTTGATCACCACGCGATCGTCCGCGCCAATCCCCGACGCGATTTCGACCTCATTGCCCAAGTCGCGTGAGATCGTGACCTCCCTGAGAACGATCCGTCCGTCGCCGCCTACGATGGCGACGTGCAGTCCGCTCTGATTGAAAATCAGCGCGCTTGCCGGGACATTGATCGCAATCTCGGGGTGAGCCAGATCGAAGCTCACATTGGTGAAGTCGCCGGTCATCAGTTCGCCGCGGGAATTGTCGACTACGAGCTGCATCCGCGTCGTGCCGGAGGCTATGTCGACCGACTGCGCTGAGGCTTCGACGGTCGCCGGAAACGTCTTTCCCGGATATTCCGGCACCGAGATATGCGCCTTGGTGCCGACCGGGATGCTGGGCACATTGCTTTGCGGAACATTGACGTAGACGCGCAACCTGCTCGTGTCCGAAACGACGAACAGCGGCGGTCCGCCGCCGGCGCCGGCGTTGATCAGCGCTCCGACGTCGGTCGTGCGCGCGGTGACAAGTCCGTCGAACGGCGCGACGATGCGCTTGTATTGTTCGAGTACGCGCAGGCGATCGAGATTGGCTTGCGCCGCCCGGACCAGCCCTTGTTTGTTGGAGGCGTCCGCCGCTCTCTGATCGAGATCCTGCTGCGATATGGCAAAGGTCTTGATCAACGACTGGCCGCGCGTGAGGGTCATGTCCGACAGCAGGGAATTGGCCTGCGCGCTCGCAAGATTGGCCTCGGCCTGCATGATCTGCTGATCGAGGTCTGGCGCGTCGATTTCGGCGAGAAGCTCGCCGCTTTTGACGGGCGTCCCGATATCGGCTTTCCAGTCCTTCACGTAACCGGTGACGCGCGCATACATCTGCGCCTGGATGTATGCTTCAAGCCGTCCCGGCAAGCTGAATGTCGTGGTTTTGCCGCGCGTGTCCGGCGGCGCGACGGCAACAACCGGCACCGCCTGGTTCTCGGTCCATACCTGGAGCTTTGCGTCGGCAATCTTGCGCGTCGTGATGCCCACGACGACGATGACCACGGCGATGATCGCCGCCGTAAGGCCCGCGATATAGAGCCCGCGGCGCGGCAGCGCGGGCGGAGCGGAATCATCAGGCGGCATGCGGTTCTCCGATCGCGCGTTCGCCCACCGAGCCGCGGCGTTGATGGATGATGCTGAAGACCACCGGTACGAATATCAGAGTTGCGATGGTTGCGAAACAAAGACCGCCGACCACGGCGCGGCCCAGTGGCGCGTTCTGCTCGCCGCCTTCGCCCAGGCCGAGCGCCATCGGCAACATGCCGATGATCATGGCCAGCGCCGTCATCAACACCGGGCGTAAACGGACAAAGCCGGCTTCGATGGCGGCGGCCGTGGCATCGCCGTGCTCATCGAGCTTTTCCTTGGCGAAGCTGATGACCAGAACGCTGTTTGCGGTCGCCACCCCCATGCACATGATCGCGCCGGTGAGCGCCGGGACCGAGAGCGTCGTCCCGGTGGCGAACAACATCCACACAATGCCGGCGAGCGCAGCCGGCAGCGCAGTGATGATCACGAACGGATCCGCCCAGGATTGGAAGTTGACGACGATCAGGAGATAGATGAGGACGACGGCGGCGGCCAGACCGAAGATCAGGCCGGAGAACGAGCTGTTCATGGTCCTGACCTGCCCGAGCATGGCCACCTGCGCGGTCTTCGGCGCATCTTTGGCGGTTTCGTCCAGGATATTTTGGACGTCGGCGGCCACGGCGCCGAGGTCGCGGTCTTGCGTGGTGCCGTAAATCTGGATCAACGGCTGGACATTGTATTGGGAGTACACCGCGGGTACGGCCGTCCGTTTGATGTCGGCGATGGCGCCGAGCGTCTGCGGCGGCACCCCTGGCGCTGTGATCGGCAGGTTTTGCAATGCGTTCAATGAATCGATTTGATATTGCGGCGTCTGCATCACGATCGAGTAATTCACGCCGTTCTCGGGATTAAGCCAGAATGTCGGCTGAACCTGACTCGATCCGGCGAGGTTCACCACCATGCTGTTGGTGACGTCGCGTTCGGTGATGCCGACATATTGCGCGCGCGTGCGATCGACGTCGACATTGAAGCTCGGCTCGCTGAGCGACTGCTGGATGCGCGCATCGACCAGGCCGGGAACATGCCGGAGCCGCCGCAGCAGCAGTTGCGCATAGGCGAAATTTTGATCGAGGTTGGGCCCGCGAATCTGCACGTCAATCGGGGCGGGGGCGCCGAAATTCAGAATTTGGCTGATGATGTCGGCCGGCAGGAAGGAGAATGTCACGCCCGGAAAACGGCCGGGCAATTCCTCGCGCAGGGTGCGGACGTAGTCGGCTGTCGGCCGGTGGTCCTCATTCAAACCAATCTGAATTTCGCCGTCCTGCGATCCGATCGTGCCGGTATTGTTGTAAGTGCTGTTGATGCCGCTTACCGGGAAGCCGATGTTGTCGACCAGTGTCCCGAGCTCTTCCGGCGGAATGATTTGGCGGACGACCTTCTCGATCTCGGCAAATTGGCGTGCGCTTTCCTCGACGCGGGTACCGACGGTCAAGCGCACGTGCATCAGAATCCGGCCGCCGTCGACCGAAGGAAAGAAGTCGCGCCCGAGATAGGGCGCCAGCGCGAACGTGCCGACCACGAAAACAAGGAAACAACCCACGAAGACTGTGCGGTGACGCAAGGCCATCGTCAAAAGCTCGCGATAGGCGAGGCGGGCGCGTTCGAAGCGCGCCTCGAAGCCGCGCTGGAAGCGCACAAGCGGATTGCGCGAGGGCGGCAGCGGACCGTCGAGGCCGTGCATATCGGTGTGCGGGGCGTGCTTGCGCAGCATGTATTTCGCCATCGTCGGCACCAGCGTGCGCGACAGGATGAACGACCAGACCATCGCCGACATCACCGCTTCCGCCAGCGGCACGAACAGGAAGCGCGGCACGCCGGTCAAAAAGAACATCGGCACGAACACGATGCAGATGCACAACAGCGAGACGAAGGCGGGGGTGACGATCTGCTCGGCGCCGTCGAGAATGGCGGTCTCGACCTCCTTGCCTTGCTCAAGATGCCAATTGATGTTCTCGATCGTCACCGTAGCCTCGTCGACGAGGATGCCGACGGCGAGCGCCAGTCCGCCCAAGGTCATGATGTTGAGCGTTTCGCCGAGTGCCCACAGCGTTGCAATGGAGCCGAGCACGGAGAGCGGAATAGACGTGGCGATGATCAGCGTCGAACGGAAACTTCCGAGAAACAGCAGGATCATCAAACTGGTCAGGGCGGCAGCAATGATGCCTTCACGAACGACGCCGCCAATCGCGGCATTGATGAAGATCGATTGATCCCCGATCGGCGTCAGCACGAGATTACTCGGCAAGGTCGCCTTCATCTCCTGTACTTTTTTCTTCACTCCCTCGATGATCGAAAGCGTCGACACCGCGCCATTCTTCAGGACGAACATTAGAACGGACCGATTGCCGTCCACGTGAACGATGTTTTGCTGCGGCGGATTGCCGTCGCGTACATGGGCTACGTCACGGACATAGACCATCGCGCCGTTGACGGTCTTGATCGGCAAATCGCCCATGGTTTTGATCACGGGTGCGGCATTGTTGAGATTGATCGCGTATTCAAAGGTACCGATTTTCTCGGTGCCGACCGGAGTGATCAGGTTCTGGGCGGCCAATGCGTTGGCGACGTCTTGACCGGACAGGCCGCGGGCCCGCATCGCCTCGGGGTCGACGTCGATCTGAACCTGGCGAAACTTGCCGCCGAACGGATACGGCATTGCCGCACCGGGCACCGTGACGATGGGGACGCGCACGAAGTTAAGGCCAAGGTCGAACAGCGTTTGCTCCGGCAGGCCCTTTCCGGAAAGGGCGAGCTGAATGATTGGAACGGTGGAGGCGTTGTAATTCAGGATCAGCGGCGGCACGCTGCCGGGCGGCATCTGTCGCAGCAGGGTTTGCGATATCGCCGTGACCTGCGCGTTCGCTGTGCGGATGTCCGCGCCCTGCTGGAAAAATATTTTGACGATGCCGATGCCGGTGTAATTGTTCGCTTCGATGTGCTCGATGTCGTTGACCGTCGTGGTCAGCGCGCGCTGGAACTGCGTCACCATGCGGCCGGCCATCTCTTGCGGCGGCAAGCCGGTGTACTGCCAGATCACGGCGATGACCGGAATTCTGATTTCGGGAAAAATATCGACAGGCGTGCGCCAAGCCGCCAGCGGACCGACGATCAGAAGCAGGAGGGCGAGGACGACGAAGGTATAGGGCCGCCGCAGTGCAATGCGGACGAGGGCAGTCATTCGGCACCGGCTCCCCAATTCGCGTCCATGGCCGCCACCATGAATGCCACAGACACAACCCCCCAGCGAGAGATTCCCACTGTGCAGTGCAACATAGCGGCCTTTTCGGCCCAGACAACTCACAAATGCGTTTCAGGTCTTCGGTTTTCGGCTCTTTGAGCGCCCAGCTATGCGTTCAGCAAAAAACAGCTATGCGAATGTATTGAGAGCTTGATCTCGCCGGCTGCGCACTCGGTAGCCTCAAAAAGGTGCGGCCGGCTCCTGGGGAAGAGCCGGCCGCGCGAACCCGGTCTGGGGACGGGGAGGGGTGGGGACGTGACCGGGGTCGCAAACTCCTTCGAATGTTTTTCAATCAGCGCGAGGATGCCGTCGACGGCGCCGAGCGCGGTTCGCCGAGCGCGACCCAGACATTTGGATCGGCTTGTGACTGACGCTTGACGAAACGGTAGCCGGTGTCAGACCAGAGCAGGATCTGATCGTTCTGATTGTCGAGAACGTACTCGCCTTTGTCGGTCTTGACGGTGAGGATGGCGTGACCGTCGCCGTGTTTGTCGCGCACCACGGTGATGAGCAAGGCCTCGCGCGGCCAGCCCGCCTGGATCAACAGCCGGCGCTTTTGCAGCACATAGTCTTCGCAATCGCCATAGCCGTCGTCGGGATAGTTCCAGCGCTCGACCACGCCCCAATGCTCCATGTCGGTCATCGGCTTGACGTGCGTGTTGACGTAGAGATTGACACGCTCGAGGTCCTTCCATGCCGCAGCGGAGAGCATCACGTCGCGCGGCTGCGATGGCTTGGTTTTGCATTCGGGCTCGTACTCGACGCAGAACTCCACCCAGCCGATCGGCGCTCTGGCCGTCTCGCCGAGCGAGATGAACAGCGGACGTTCGTCCGCGTTGCCCACCGTCGGTGTCGCCAGCATGGCAAGCCCGATGAGACTTGCAGCCGCGCCGCGTGCGAGGATCGCTTTGGCACCCGAACTCATGACCCCTCTCCCGTCTTGTTGGGGTCACGTTTCTCACAAAGCTTTTGCGGGGCAGCTAAGTTGAGTGCTTCAATTTGAAGTAAAGACGGATAAACAATTGAGAAAATACCGGACGAAATTGGCGGCGAGCCGGTAAAGTTTTAGATGTTCAAATTTGGTTCAAATTGTGCGTATCTCCGCGATGATTGCGGCACAAGCGGTTTTGTTTGAAAGGGCGCGCGTTCATAGCCTTAGCTGCGCGCTACCGCGAGGTGGACGACGCGCCGCGGCGATCTTGCTGCCAGACGTCGTAAAGCTTCAAAGCATGGCTTGGCGTTTACCAGACGGTGACGCTCTCTGCGATTGCCGCCCGTAACCGCAGATTCACTGATCGGCCATTCCCAAGGCGCGAACTTGCTGGCGCGCGACGGCGGCTGTTACTCTCGACACGAAAGTCAGGGAGGAGAGCAGATCATGTCATTGAGTAGCTTCGTCCAGCCGCCGCAATTCGAAGAGTACAAAGAGCGCTTCAAGAATTTCTACAAGATGGAGCGCCGGGAGGACGGCGTCATTCTCGTACAAGCACATACCAACGGTGGGCCGATCCAGCTCAGCGTCGAGAACCACAGGTCGGTCGGACAGATGTTCAAGACCGTCGGCGCCGACCCTAAGAACGAGGTCCTGATTTTCACCGGGTCGGGCAATGAGTTCATGATGGACGCCGACCCCGAGGGCTTCAAACTGGAGCAGGAGGATTTGGACTATTGGGCTTACGAGTACGCGTATAAGGACGGCCGCATCAACGTCAGCTCGCTGGTCAATGACCTCGAAATTCCGACCATCGGCGTGATTAACGGTCCGGGATTCCATACCGAAATGTGCCTGATGTGCGACATCACGATCTGCAGCGAGGACACGATCATCTACGATTTGCATTACGACATCGGATCGGTGCCGGGAGACGGCATCCACAGCTGCTTTCAGGAGCTGCTCGGGGTGAAACGTGCAGCCTATGCGCTGCTCACCGGCCAGGCGATCGATGCCAAGACGGCGCTCGAATATGGAATGGTCAATGAGGTGCTGCCGCGCGCCAAATTGCTCGAGCGCGCGTGGAAGATTGCCGATCACATCATGACCCAGCCGCGCACCACCCGCCGCATGACGACGCAGATCGTGCGGCGTCCCTGGCGGCGGCAGATCACCGACAGTCTCGATGGCGGTTTCGCGATGCAGATGTTCGCGCACCTCGCCAAAAACGCGGCCGCGCACGGCCGCAGCCATATCGGCGACGCGGTGGCTTATGTGCGTAAAGGAAAGCGCAATAACTTCGATTAGCGCCGAGTTCGATTAGCGAACAAGATCGATTGCGACTCCCTCCGCAACGCGCCGATCAGCACACGAGCTTGTCGGCGCGTCCGTTCTCTTGTTAAATCGCGCCAAGCATAAAATGAGGCGGACGCGGCTTGGGGCGAGCCTGCTCCGCATCGACAAAGGGAGGAATGACCATGAAGGTCACGATGTTTCACTTCATGCCGTATCGGGACCTGCCCGAGAATTTTCCGCCGAAGGGCCTGGCGTCGTCTTGGGTCGATGCTGCCTGGTGGGAATACGGCGACGCCAACAAGGTGACCGACTGCTACAATTGGTCGATCGACGAACTGATGCTGGCGGCAAAGCTGGGTTTCGACGGCATCGGCACCAACGAGCACCACCAAAATCCGTACGGGTTCATGTGCAATCCCAACCTGTTCGGCGCCATCCTCGCCAAGATGACGCGCGACCAGGGATTGGAGCATGTCGCGCTCGTGCAGCTCGGGGCCACGCTCGCGGCGACGTCGCCGCCCATTCGTATCGCCGAAGAATACGCGGTGCTCGATTGTATCAGCGGCGGCCGATTGGTTGCCGGGGTGCCGCTTGGTCTCGGCTGCGACGCCAATATCAGTTACGGCGTGACGCCCATGGAGCAGCGCGAACGCTGGCGGGAAGCGATCGATCTCATGCTGAAAGCGTGGACGGCCAAGGAATTTTTTGCCTGGAACGGGAAGTATTACCAGCTACCAAAGGTGAACCTATGGCCGCGGCCGGTACAGGATCCGCATCCGCCGCTGCTGGTGCCGGGCGCCGCGAGTTCGTCGACCTGGGATTATTGCCACGACCGCAATCTGCCATACGCCTATCTGAGCTATTTCGGCGGCAAGTCGGCATATAACGTGATGGACCGGTTCTGGGAGCGCGCGGCCGCCAAAGGCAAGGACGCAAACCCGTATCGCGCGTCATTTCTCCAGGTCGTCGGCGTGGCCGAAACCGACCAGAAAGCGGAAGAGGAATACGCCAGGCACGTCGAGTACTTCTATCACAAACTCCTGCACCAGCCGACGTATCAGATCGCTCCGCCTGGCTATTCGGACTACAAGAGCTTGTTGAACATTCTCCAGTCGGGAAAGGATTTCCTGCAATTCAGTGACCTCTCCATCGAACTCAAGCCGCTGAACGCCAAAGACATGATCGACAAGGAATTCGTCGTCGTTGGCAGTCCGGCTACGGTCCGTGAAAAACTTGAGAGCATGGCCAAGCGCCTGAACGTCGGCCATCTGATGGTCGTGCTCCAGTTCGGATCGATGCCGCACGGTCTGGCCAACAAAAATATCGAGCTGTTCGGGCGTGAGGTTCTTCCGCACCTCCAGAACATCTGGGAGGACAAGAAATGGGAGAACCATTGGTGGCCGAAGCGATTGCGTAGCAGGCCGGTTAAGGAGCGAGAGCTGGCCACGGCCTGACGCCGGCGGCACGGACATCGTTCGTTGCGCGGTCGCCGTGCGATCGTGCTGTTTTGCAAATCCCTCATTTCAAGCTCGGATGTAAAACATGGCTACTCCCACCGTAAAGACGATCCCGATACGGCACTGCAATTTCGAGGCGAAGGTGAAAACCGCCGGCAGCGGTCCACCGCTCGTCTATCTGCACGCGGCGGGCGGGCCAATCTGGGATCCGTTCGTCGAATGGCTGTGCGAGCGCCACACGGTGTACGCCCCGCATCATCCCGGGACAGGCGATACGGTTCGCGAGTCGATCTATGCGGTCGACAGCCTGTGGGATCTCGTTTTGATTTACGACGAAATCCTCGACGCGCTCGATTTGCCGACAGTGCCGGTTATCGGTACGTCGTTCGGTGGCATGATGGCGTGCGAGCTCGCCGCGCATCGGCCGGAGCGCATCAGCAAGATGGTTTTGCTCGATCCCATCGGGCTGTGGCGCGACGACGCGCCGGTTGCGCCCTACATGCTGATGCCGCCGGAGAAACTAGTGGCGACCCTTTACAAGCATCTCGATTCCCCGCCGGTGCAGGCGGCGCTGCAGATGCCGAGCGACCCGAAGAAATTGGCAGTAGTCACCGCCGATCTGGTCTGGGCGCTCGGCGCCACGGGCAAATTCGTGTGGCCCATCCCCGACAAGGGTCTGAAAAAGCGCATGCACCGCATCAAAGCGGACACGCTGATTGTTTGGGGCGAAGACGATGCACTAATCTCGTCGGTTTATGCCAAGGAGTTCGCTGCGCGGATCGCCAAATCGCGAATCGAGATCATCAAGGATTGCGGTCACGTGCCGCAGGTCGAGCGGCTCGAGACCCTCAAGCCTGTGGTCGCGAAGTTCCTGGCCGCCTGAAGCTTGCTACCCGCCAGTGATGGTGTCTTCGAGAAAGTCCGGATGCTGCAGCCGCGTGAACTCGATGGCGAAGCCGTCTTCGAGGTGGCGCACCACGCGGCCCTGCACCTTGCCGAGCGTGACGAGCGAACCGATCGGCGGCCTCTGGTCGCTCGCGACGCCGGCGCCTGATTGCGACACGTCGATAATGCGGCAGCTGACGTTGATGCCGTTCGGCAGGATCAGGCGCCCGATCGGGTTGCGCGGCGCGACACGGCCGTGGCGGCGGTCTTCCGGCAAACCGAGGATATGGCGGTTGGCGAGCCAGGTCAGTTGTGCGGCGAGCTTGTCGCGCTTACGCGGCGTCGCCGAGATTGTCATTGCGAAGCCGTTCTGAAAAATGCGCGCGATGTGGCCTTCGAGCCGGCCCAAATGATCGACATAGGCGATGACGCGTTCGCCTGGCTGGCCGCCGACTGGCGCGATCACCGCCATACCGCCCGGCGACATATTCACCACCTGACAGGGAAACTCGCGCCGGTCCGGCAGCATGTAGCGGCCCAACAGATCGACCCGCACGCGCTGAAAACGGCGGCGCTCTTCGCTAAGCGCTCGCAATGCCGACTTTGGTTGAGGTAACGCCATGCCGCCTACGTGCCTGCCGTCGCGTGCAGGGAGCCTAGGCGCGCGGTGTTAACGCCGCGTTAGTCGCGATTAACGCGTATTCGCCCGCTAGGCTCACGCCGCGCTCGGTCCGTCTTCATTACCAGGGGCAGTCGTCCGCCCGCCTTCATAGACCACCAGGCCGCGCCGGCCACGGGGTGCCATAAAGCGGGGCAGGAGGCGCTTCTCGAGTGCCGCTCCGACATGGCGACGGCCTCCAAGCGTCAGCGCGCCGATTGGGCTTACGCCCAGCCATTGCGGAATCTTGAGCGGGGCGAGCACTCCGATCGTGCGCGCGAAACTTGGTCGCCGCGTTCCAAGCGGTAACAATAAAAGCTCAAGGTCGATCGGTTCGCCGCCGGCATTCTGTGCCGTTACTCCGGCCACCGTGCCGGTACATTCGTCGGAAAGAATCGAAAGCAAACCCTCGACGATGGGCCGGCTCGCCGCCGCCCACAGGTCGAGGAATGGTTCCCCTTTGATTTCGCGGCCGAACAACGCGCAAACTCGTGTGCCGGCGAGGCGGACCGGATGACTGGCGCTGGGGTCGAGCGCAAGGATGAAGGCGTCGCTGAGCACGCCACGAATGGCGCCCGGTTCGATCTCGGCGCGTTCGGGCGCTGGGCGTGTTCCGCGCTTTTCTTCCCAATAAGTATAAAGTTCGCGGCTGGCGGCGTGTTTCATGAACAGACTCGCTCCCGCACGCGCGCTCCCCCCGCCGCACACCTCTGTCCCCGATTGGGACATGGATGACAGGGTTCGGCCGTGCTGTTGTGGTTGGAGCAGGCGCTGTGCCGTCGGCGCATTTCGGCGCGCCAGCGTGGCGGCAACGTTCGATTAATCCTAACAAAACGTTGACGTTGGCGGGGCCGGCCTGGCGGCCTAGGGTGGGTTTACCGACGTTCACACGCCGCCGATGGCTCCTCGGCAGCGTTGCGACAAGGGGAGGCGAGGGGATGTGACGGACGCCAAGCGATTTGGGAAACACCCACGTTGCCGGCGTCTGGTGCGAAACCCCGCGCAAGCTGCAAAAGGGAGGACTGTGGTCCTCCCTTTTGTTTTTCGTTGCGCACAATCGTGGCAAACGGCGCTTGCCGTTGCGGCCATCGCGGCCTATCTCGGCGGAACGTCAGGTGCATCCCCGGTGAATCAGCGTTCAGAACCGATGTTCAATGTACCGCCGGTCGTGGTCGCGACGGTGGCCGTGCTGGTCATTGTGCATGCCTTGCGCGCGTTCTTCTTGACCGACGCGGAAGACCTGCGATTTCTGCTCACTTTCGCGTTTATTCCGGCGCGTTACGATCTCGATGTCGTAGTCGGCGGCTCATTCCCGGGCGGCTTCGGCGCCGATCTATGGACGTTTTTCACCTATGCCTTTCTCCACGCCGACCTCTTGCATATCGGCGTCAATGTGGCTTGGCTCCTGCCATTCGGTACCGCGTTGGCGCGCCGCTTTGGAGCATGGCGATACGTAGCGTTCATGCTTGTGGTGGCCGCGGCGGGTGCGTTTGCGCATCTCGTCAGTCATCCCGGAGCGATGGTGCCGATGATCGGCGCTTCGGCGGCGATTTCCGGCGCCATGGCCGCGGCGCTGCGTTTTGTCTTTCAGCAAGGCGGACCACTGGGATTGTGGCGAGGCGAGAATAACAGCAATGCTTATCGCGTGCCGGCAGCCTCGCTGATGGCGACGTTGCGCGATCCCCGCTTCCTGATGTTCCTCGGCGTTTGGATCGGACTCAATGCTCTTTTCGGTCTTGGGTCCGTCTCGATAGGAGAGGCGGCAGGGCAGGAAATCGCTTGGCAGGCTCATATCGGCGGCTTTCTTGCCGGCTTGTTGCTTTTCAATGCGTTCGATCCCGTGTTTCCCCGGAAGGAATTCGACGCCAGGCGCAGCGGCTGATCTCCCGGGAAATCTGCTCGTAATTCAAATCTGATAATGCACACTTTGTGTGCTGCATCGCAGCATCGCGAGAAAAAGGCGGAAACCGGACACGCGCAGACCCGGCAATGTTCAATGCCAACAAGCTGAAGCTTGGCATTTTTCCCCCAACTGCTCCGGCGGCATGGTCGTGACGATCAGGTCGCGAACGAACTCGAGAAGGTCAGCCAGGCGGGATTTGCCGGCACGACGATTACGATTGTGAATTTATGTGGATGAATTGCCTTTCTTTTGCGACGAAGCATGCCGCGATTGGAGAAGAAAGGCCTGCGCGAAAAGATAAAACCAATCTGATCTTCTATGGCCGTGGTGAGCTGCGTAGCCGGGCGGTTGCATCACGCGGCTGCCGTATTTGGTGTTATAAATTGAGTTAGAGTCGGCGCTGGTTTTATGGGCGACCCAAGCGAGACTCGATGCTGCACCGCAATGCGGCGCAGGCAGCCGAGGACGGACCAACGGTCGAGCAACGGTCCGCCGATTTAGTTAGATGCCCGCCGATGGAACCCGGCGCCGACCCAAAACATTGTCTTCACAACTTTTGCTAGTCCGTTGTTGCGGGCCGCATGTTCGTGAAGCAAGGGAGGCCACGATGACCGTCAGCATCATTCTCGCGGGCAAGGGCCGCGATGTCGTTACCATCGATTCAACCGCAAGCCTTGCCGAAGCGGTGCGGCTTCTCGCTGAGAAGCGTATCGGCGCCGCGCTCATCCTCGGCGCCGATCAACGCATCGCCGGCATCATCTCCGAGCGTGACGTCATGCGCTCATTGGCCGCGCGCGGCGCGTCGGCTCTCGAGGAGCCGGTGAACCGGACGATGACGCGCAAAGTCGAGACCTGCAACGAAAGCGAGCCGGTGGCCAACATCATGGAGCGTATGACCGCCGGCAAGTTTCGCCACATGCCGGTCGTCGACCAGGGTCGCCTCGTCGGCGTCGTGTCGATCGGCGACATCGTTAAGCACCGGGTGCATGAGATGGAGCGCGAGTCAGTGGCGATGCGCGACTACATCATGACAGCCTAGCGATTTTGCAGCGGCGTCGCGCTATGATGGCTCGTGTCTGAGCTGGCGGAGGCATCATGCGAGGCATTGCGATCCTTGTCGGCGCGGCGATCAGCATCGCCGCACACGCTGCTTTAGCCCAAGGCAAAATCAGGCTGGCGCAAACTTCGACGGTCACGAATTGCATGATGATCTGCAACGCCGCGGCGGCGAACTGTCGGACCATTTGCGTCGTTCCCGGCACGCCGCCCACGGCTGCTGCGACCACGACCAGTAACGCGACGGCGAGCACCGCGTGCTTGTTGAGTTGCAGTTCGACGCAGATCGCGTGTCACACGAGCTGTGGGCAACAATCCCCTTCGCGATAAGGATTTTTTGTTCTGAAGTTTTCGTCACTTTAGCCGAGCGCGGCAATTGTATCGATGATCGGCTCCAACGCCTTTTCCGTGGCGCCCTTACCCGCCGCGATCGCTTCCGCGGCGCGGTGGAAATCGAGCCAGCCGATATGCCCGATATGCGGCGTGATGTGCACGTCCGGCGGGTCGCCGGCGAGCCGCATCCGGGTGAGGCGATCCTGCATGATGTTGAATGCCTCGATCATCACTGTGGAAAAGCCCGGCCGGGCGTCGCCGCCAAACACTTGGCGTTTTAGCGCCCGCTCGGCCCCAAACATTTTGCGCAAGCCGATGAACGATTTGTGCGGCGCTCCCGCCGGCGGAGCCGCGGGTTCGTCACTCGAATCGGAGCCGTGGCTCGCGATGGTGGCGCCGCGGGCAAAGCGATCGGCGTCGAGATTGACCGCGATGACGACACGTGCGCCGAAGGCGCGCGCCGCCGTCACTGGAACCGGATTTACCAGGGCTCCGTCGACCAGCCAGCGCCCGCCGAGACGCACCGGAGGAAATACTCCCGGCAAGGCATAGGAGGCCCGCATCGCCAGCGACAAGGAGCCTCGCGTCAGCCAGATCTCGTGACCGGTTCCGACCTCGGTCGCAATAGCCGCGAAGCGGATAGGCAGATCCTCGATCGACGTCGTGCCGATCGCCTCCGTGAGCCGCCGGGCCAGACGGCCGCCGCCGATCAGCCCCGAGCCGCCAATCCTGACGTCCAGGTAGCCGAGGATGCGCCGGAAGGTGAGGGAGCGCGCCCAGTTTTCGAGTTCATCGAGTTGGTTGTCGGCGTAGCAGCCGCCGACCAAGGCGCCGATCGAGGTGCCGACAACAATGTCGGGCGTGATGCCATGCTCGATCAGCGCGTGAATAACCCCGATATGGGCAAAGCCGCGCGCCGCCCCGCTGCCGAGAACAAGCCCGATCAGAGGCCGGCCGGGTTTCCCCGTAAGGGGCTTAGGTCCAACGTCTGTTATTGTCACTGAGTCCTCGAATTTCCCGCGGCGAAAGCGGGATTTGCCCCAATCCATGATCGGTTATGGAACGAAGCGTAACAATTGTTAGGCCTATCACGGCGAAGGCGCCAACCCGTTGTACCGGCCTATTCGGCCGCACCTTCCGGTGGGGCATGAAATTGCCGCGATTGAGATCGAAAAAACCCCATGCCAGGGCGGGGCTTGAGCGGGATTGGGCGCGGCGCCGCTTGGGCGGTCGCGTTGCTGTTGCTGCCGTTAGCGTCGATTCATGCCCATTCGCAGACGCGCAATCTCATGGCGCCGGAATTGACCACTCCCGTGCCGGTCGCCCCGGGCACCGGGTCGCCGGGGGCTACGCTCGTCCCGCCGCTGCCGCTATCCGCTCAGCCGCTCGCGCAGGCCGTGCCCATGATTCCGGCGGGACACGTGGCGCTCGCTGTCTCCGCCCGCTATGGCCACGACGCGCCGCCGATCAGTGGCGGCCTTATCTGGCGCGTCTACGCGGCAAAGCCGGACGCCACGGGAGTTTTCCGCCTCCTCAAAGAGGACAAAGCGGCGGCGCCAACTTTTGTGCTGCCGCCCGGCAACTATGTTGTTGACGCGAGCCTCGGACTCGCCAACGCGGCGAAGGCCGTGCAACTGCGCACCGAAACGATGCGCGAGGTTTTCGAGATTCCTGCCGGTGGAATTCGGCTCGAGGGCCGCGTCGGCGACGTCCGCATTCCCACCGGACAAATATCCTTCGACATCTTCACCGGTAGCCAATTCAACACTACCGAGCGCCGGCCGATCGCGCACAACGTGTTGTCCGGCGACGTCGTACTGCTTCCGGAAGGCACCTATTACATCGTGTCGAATTACGGCGAAGGCAATTCCGTCGTGCGCTCCGATGTGCACGTGCAGACGGCCAAGCTCACCGATATCGTCGTCACCCATCGCGCCGCGGTCATCACGCTCAAGCTGGTGAACGATTCGCGCGGCGAGGCGCTCGCCAACACGCAATGGACAGTGCTGACCCCAGGTGGCGACGTGATCAAAGAATCGATCGGCGCCTTCCCCCGTGTCGTGCTCGCCGAGGGCGACTATCGCGTGATCGCGCGTAACGAAGGCAAGACCTTCCAGCGCGACTTCAAGGTCATCACCGGCGTCGATGGCGAGGTCGAGGTGCTGGCCCGCTGAAAGCGCCGCAGACAACAGGACGCCCTATCCTGCGTGGGTCGGCCCGGCCGCCGTAAGGTTCCGCCTGTAACCCGTCGTCCAGCACCTGATCAAGTAAATTGCCCCTTTGCGGCATCGCCGGAGAGGCACCGCGGCCAAGGTCCGTCCACCGGAATATATACCTAGCCAAGTGGACGCTTCCGCTGCAAAACGTAGGTTGCAAAACACAACTCAGAATTGAATATGGATTACTTGGGCATGCGCCTGCAGCACGCATTGCGGCGGCGCAGGATTCGTAAGCTCTATGCTTTGGCAGTGGAGATCGGCGTTGACCAAAGCGCGATTAGCCGTTGGCGCAAGGGGGCTGCCGATCTCCTTGACGAATGCAGTATCGCTTTGCCGGGCGCTCGATATCTCTCTCGATTGGTTGGTTACTGGACGAGGGGTAATGGAGGCGCATCAC
>JBEKSB010000043.1:0-22771 GCA_049517455.1 Xanthobacteraceae bacterium | reverse complement strand
CCGCGAGAGAGGTGGACGGGCTGGAGAGCGTGCGCCCACCGTCGCGCCAAGCGGCGGAATAACGCCTGTCATGGCCGGTCCATGACAGTGTTGGTAGGCTGTTGCTGAGCTCTACGCTTGGTAAGTCCGATTGGGGATCGCGAAACCGCAGCTCGAGCCGTCGGTCACCTGCACCCTATCTTCCCAAGGGAGCCGGTATTGGCCGGCGACGAGATCGCGCATGTAAGTGTACGGGCAATCCTGCGCGCCGCCTTTGACCGCGACATAGCCGCGATGGCCGAATTGGTAGATGTTGTTCTCTACTCCCCAAATGCGGCGC
The DNA here is from genome assembly GCA_049517455.1 of Xanthobacteraceae bacterium. Taxonomy (GTDB): domain Bacteria; phylum Pseudomonadota; class Alphaproteobacteria; order Rhizobiales; family Xanthobacteraceae; genus BOG-931. The sequence continues at coordinate 22,452 of JBEKSB010000043.1, read as the reverse complement.
GCTTCGTCGGCGAGCTTCGGCCGCACCTCGGCCGTGATGATCTCATCGGGCGCCCCGTTGCCGGTGGCGAGCGGCACGCCGTCGAAATTCACGATCATGCCTTCGCCCATAGAGTTGAACACGCCGTCGGTACCCGCCATACAGACGTTTGCCGTGTACATGAGATTTGAGAACGCGTTGCTCTGATTGCTAACATGCCACACGTGCCGGATTGGCGCGGTGTAGCCGGCGGTGCGCAACATGATGTTGGCCCCCTTATAGGCGCATTCCCGCGCCATCTCGGGGAACATGCCGTCGTGGCAGATGATCAGCGCAACTTTGCTGCCATTCGGGCCGTCGCACACCGGAATGCCGAGGTTACCCGGCTCCCAGGGCTCGACTGGCACCCACGGATGCATTTTGCGGTAATAGAGCTTGATCTCGCCCTCGTCGTCGATGATCAGGCCGCTGTTGTAAGGACTGCCGTCGGGATTGTATTCCATGATGGAGAAGCAGCCCCAGATGCGATTCTCGACACAGGCCTTCTTAAAAGCATTTACTTCCGGTCCGTCGAGCCGCGACATCAGCTCGGCGTTTGTATCCATCGAGAGGCCGTGCAGGGAATATTCGGGAAAGACGACGAGGTCCATCGTGGACATGCCTTTGCGCGCCTTCTGTACCATCGCGCAAATCTTTTTCGTCTGCGCCAGGAGATCGCTCTTGTTGGCGATCGTCGGCAGCTGCAATTGAACGAGCCCGATGACGACACCATCGGGAGTCTTATTCAATCCACCGAGCCCACTCATCGATAGTCTCCTTGTTAGCTTGCGGCTCCCGGGCGCTCGAAATTTACAACTTTCTTTGCGGGAACGACTGACTATTTTTCGAGCCGCGCCACGGTCTCGACGTGCGCCGCGTAGCGGAACTGATCGACCGGCGTGATTTCAGTGATCCGATAGCCGCCGCGCACAAGCTCGCGCATGTCGCGGGCGAAAGTTCCCGGATTGCACGATACCGCGACGATAAGCGGTACACTGCTTGCCGCCAGCTCGCGCGCCTGCATCTCGGCGCCCTGGCGTGGCGGGTCGAACACTACGGCATCGAAGCGCTTGAGTTCCGTCGCGCCGAGCGGTCGCCGAAATAGGTCGCGTCGCTCGATCTCCACCGGCTTGAGGCCGGCGGTCGACGCGGCCGCACGCTTGAGCGCGGAAAGCGGCGCCTCGTTGTCATCGACGGCGACGACCCGCGCCCGCTCCGCGAGCCGCAGTGCGAACGGGCCGACACCTGCGAACAAATCGGCGATGTTAGCCGCCCCGGCGCAAGCGGCGAGAACAAGCCGCGCCAACGCCGCTTCGCCTTCGGCTGTCGCTTGCAGAAACACAGCTGGCGGCAATTGCACGGTGGTTTTACCCATGCGTAACGTCGGGGCGCGCTCGAGTGCGATCAACTCGCCGTGGCGCGTGAGCCGCGCGAGATCATGCTTGGCGGCAATACGCGCGAGCGCAGTCATGAGCGTCGGCGTCAAGGGACCGGAGCCGCGCACATCCACGTCGAGGCCGGCATCCGTGGCCGAGACTTGGATGTCCAGCGGCTTTTTCGCCGGACTAAGCGCCTCCGCGATCGCCCATGCGGCTTTGAGCGCGCCGCCGAGGGTTGGCGCCAGAATAGGGCAGCGGTCGATCGCGACCACATGGTGCGCGCGCGGGGCGGAAAAACCGACCTCGAGCACATCCCCCGCCCCGCTCCGCGCGTGGAATACGGCCCGGCGGCGGCCTTCGCCGTGCGCGTCAATGAGGTCGGCGACCGGCGCGTCGAGGCCTGCCTGACGCAACGCCTCGACAACGAGGTCACGCTTCCAGGCGCTGTATCGGACGGCATTCCAGTGCTGCACCGCGCAGCCGCCGCATACGCCGAAATGCGGGCAGATCGGTGCGATGCGTTCCGCGCTTGGCTGTTGGACGCGAAGGAGCCGGCGCCGGTCAGGGTGACCCGCGACGCCTTCGACCTCGACCGTCTCGCCCGGCAACGCGCCGGGAACGTAAATGGCGCCCGCGGGGCCATCGGACACGCCGTCGCCACGATGGGCGAGCCGGGCGATCACGAGCTGCTCAATCACGGTTCGCCTCGATGAAGAACTCGCGATTGCCGTCGCCGCCGAGGATCGGGGAAGGCACGCGGCCGCCGACGCGCCATCCCTGCGAAACAACAAACGCAACGATTTCATCACAAACCGCTTGATGGACCGCCGCATCGCGCACGATTCCCTTCTTGATGTCGGCGCGTCTCGCTTCGAATTGCGGTTTAATCAATGCAACGATCGACGCTCGCTGTTTGAGAAGGTTGCCGACCGCCGGCAGCACCAGCTTGAGTGAGATGAAGCTCACGTCGACCGCGGCAAAGTCCGGTGCCTCGCTCAGCCGTGCCGGATCGAGCGTGCGGATGTCGGTTCGCTCCATCGAGACGATCTCTTCGCGCTTGCGCAGGCGAGGATGAAGCTGGCTATGGCCGACATCGATTGCGTAAACGCGCCGGGCGCCGCCCGCAACGAGCAGCTCGGCGAAGCCGCCGGTGGAAGCGCCGACGTCGAGGCAGACGCGGCCGGTTACGTCGAGCGCGAATTCATCGAGCGCGGCGGCGAGCTTGACGCCCCCGCGTGATACATAAGGGTGTTCCGGCGCGGCCTCGATTGCGGCGGCCGTCGAGATTGCGTCCGAGGCCTTGCGCACGGGAACGCCGTCGGCGGTGACCAGCCCGGCCGCGATGGCGGCCTGCGCCCGCGCGCGGCTATCGAACAGGCCGCGCTCGACCAGGAGGCGATCAGCGCGTTGGCGGGCGGTCATGAGTTCACCGTCATCCTGAGGCGACGAGCGAAGCGGTCCTCGAAAGACGTACGGCCGTCGCCCCGGCGAAATCGAGCTTACCGATTTCAAATATCAAGTGTCCAAGTCGGCGACAGCCGGCTTGGATTGGCTCGCTTCGCTTGCACCTCAGGGTGACGGAGGTGAGTCGGTGCTTGATGACCGAAGCTACCTGGCGAGCTTCACGACATCGCCGCCAATATTCTGTCCCAGAGCTTCGAACGCCTTGGTCACAATGCCCTTGGCGTCAAGACCAGCCTTGGCGTACATCGCGTTTGGCGAATCCTGGTCGATGAATACGTCCGGCAGCACCATTGAGCGAATCTTCAGCCCGCGGTCGAGCACGCCGTGTTCGGCGAGCGCCTGCATCACAAAGGCGCCGAAGCCGCCGATCGACCCTTCCTCGATGGTGAGCAATACCTCATGCTCGCGGGCCAGCCGCAGCAAGAGATCGACATCCAGCGGCTTGGCGAAGCGCGCATCTGCGACCGTCGTCGACAGCCCATGTGCGGAGAGTTCGTCCGCGGCCTTGAGGCATTCGCCGAGCCGCGCGCCGTACGAGAATATCGCAACCTTCGTGCCTTCGCGCACGATACGCCCCTTGCCGATCTCGAGCGGCTGGCCTTCTTCCGGCATTGGCACGCCGCGGCCTTCGCCGCGCGGGTAACGCAGCGCCGAAGGCCGATCGTCGATCGCGACTGCGGTTGACACCATGTGCACCAGCTCGGCTTCGTCAGCCGCCGCCATCAGTACGAAATTGGGCAGACAGCCGAGATACGCGACATCGAAGGCGCCGGCATGCGTCGGCCCGTCGGCGCCGACGAGGCCGGCGCGATCCATGGCGAAGCGTACCGGTAGGCGCTGGATGGCCACGTCATGAACGACCTGATCGTAGGCGCGCTGCAAGAATGTCGAATAGATCGTCGCGAACGGCTTGAAGCCTTCAGTTGCAAGCCCGGCGGCGAAAGTGACGCCATGCTGCTCCGCAATGCCGACGTCGAACGTGCGATTAGGAAACTCCTTTTGGAACAGGTCCACGCCGGTGCCTGAGGGCATCGCCGCCGTGATGGCGACAATCTTGGGATCCTTGCGTGCTTCCTTGATGAGACTTTCGCCGTAGACCTTCTGGTACGCCGGCGCCGTCGGTTTCGATTTCACCTGCGCGCCGGTCGCGACGTCGAACTTGACGACGCCGTGATATTTGTCAGCGGATTTTTCCGCCGGCTCGTAGCCCTTACCCTTTTGCGTCACGACATGAACGAGAAATGGACCGTTCTCGGCGTCGCGGACGTTCCTTAGCACCGGCAGCAGGTGATCGATGTTGTGGCCGTCGATCGGGCCGACATAGAAGAAGCCGAGTTCGTCGAACAGCGTGCCGCCGGTGACGAGGCCGCGCGCATATTCTTCGATCGCCACCGCGCGCTTTTCCAGCATCTTGCTTGGCAGCCGCTTGGCAATCTGGCGAACCATGTGGCGCAGGCCGCGATAGGTGCGCCCAGAAACGCGGCGGGCGAGGTACGCCGAGAGTGCGCCGACCGGCGGCGCAATCGACATATCGTTGTCGTTGAGCACGACGATGAGGCGCGAGTTCATCGCGCCGGCATTGTTCATGGCCTCGTAGGCCATGCCGGCCGACATGGCACCATCGCCGATCACGGCAATAACGTTATTCTTCTTGCCTTCGAGATCGCGGGCGACCGCCATGCCAAGGCCGGCGGAAATCGAGGTTGAGGAGTGCGCGGCGCCAAAGGGATCGTATTCGCTCTCGGCGCGCTTGGTGAAGCCGGACAGGCCGCCTCCTTGGCGGAGCGTGCGAATGCGGTCGCGGCGGCCGGTGAGTATCTTGTGCGGATAAGCTTGATGACCGACGTCCCAGAGGAGCCGGTCGGCCGGCGTGTCGAACACGTAGTGCAGCGCTACCGTCAGCTCAATCACGCCGAGGCCGGCGCCGAGGTGACCGCCGGTGACCGCGACAGCGTCTATCGTCTCCCGCCGCAACTCATCGGCGAGTTGGCGCAATTGGCCTTCTTCGAGCTGCCGAAGATCACTAGGAATTTTGACGAGATCGAGCAACGGGGTCTTGGACTGAACGGTCACGCGAATGCTCCTTCTTATTAGCCTCGTTGGCCGCGTTGGCCTAATTAGCGACTATTAGGGTCGGACCAGCCTGCATATCGGCGCTTACGGCATAAACCGCTAGTCTTTACACCACTTCAGGCCGAGAACGCAATTTGGCCCGGGGAAACCCACCAAGGGACTCCCACGTTGTGGCCAAGCCGCATATGTTGGCCTGGGTCGCATGTATTGCCATGTCTAACGTATCGCGATGGCTAAAGCGCAGGTTGGGAAATCGTCTCACATTCTTCCCGGACCCCCGTTAGACGCGCCGATAGCGGCCGCTGTGGCGGCGAATGCTGCTAAACGCATGAGTTGACGCCTCGTGGCTCTCGAGACTTACCGGAAGAAGCGACAATTCGGCGTGACACCGGAGCCGCGCGGCCGCAAGGGTCCCGGCGGCGGTCACCGCTATGTGATTCAGAAGCATGCGGCACGGCGACTGCATTACGATTTGCGGCTCGAACTCGACGGCGTCATGAAGAGCTGGGCGGTCACGCGCGGCCCAAGCCTCGATCCCAACGAGAAGCGCCTTGCCGTCCACGTCGAGGACCATCCGATCAATTACAACTCTTTCGAGGGTACAATTCCGGAAGGCGAGTACGGCGGCGGCACGGTGATGATTTGGGATCGCGGCACCTGGGCTCCCGAGGGCGATCCGCATAAGAGCTACGCCAAGGGCCATCTCGTTTTCGACCTCGATGGCGAGAAACTCCACGGCCGCTGGCATCTCGTGCGTATGCGCTCGCGAGAACACGAACGCCACGAGAATTGGCTGCTCATCAAGGGCAAAGATGACCAGGCCCGCGGACCGCGCGACAAGGACATCTTGGAGGAAAAGTCGCGGTCGGTCGCGACCGGCCGCTCGATCGATGAGATCGCGTCGGGAAAGGGCGGAGAAAAACGCGTCTGGCACTCTAACCGCGGCGCTGACGACAAATCGGAAGACAACGCGGCATTTAAGCAGAAGATCCAAAAGATCGCGGCCAGGCCGACCATGAGATCAGGAACGAACGCAAAGCCCGCGGCGCGCAGCGCGGACGGCAAGCGCAGTGCAAAAACGCCGGCTTGCGTTGCGACCAAATCGGGTCTGCCCGAATTTGTTCCGCTTAGTCTGGCCATGCTCTACAACAAGCCGCCGAGCGGACCGGAGTGGCTGCACGAGATCAAATTCGACGGCTATCGCATGGAGGCGCGACTCGATCGGGGCAAAGTGCGACTACTGACGCGCAAGCAGCAGAATTGGACGCACCGTTTCAAGCCCGTCGCCGACGCGGTTGCCGGGCTGTCCGCCACGACCGCGCTTCTCGATGGCGAAGTGGTCGTAGAGGATGAAAACGGCATCAGCAATTTCTCGCTGTTGCAGACCGATTTGAAGGACGGTCGCACCGACCGCTTCGTTTATTACGTCTTCGACCTCTTGTATCTCGACGGCCGCGATCTGACCGGCGAGCCGCTCCTTGAGCGTAAAGCGGCGCTCGCCCGATTGCTGAAAAAGAACGGCAAAACCGGCGCGATCCGCAGCAGTGATCACTTCGACGAGGCCGGGCCGCTCATTCTGCGCCACGCCTGTGGGATGGGGCTCGAAGGCATCGTGTCGAAGCGGCGCGACGCGCCTTATCGTTCCGGGCGCTCGGACAATTTCGTCAAGACCAAATGCCACGGCCGCCAGGAATTCGTCGTTGCCGGTTACACGTCATCGACGGCATCACCCCGGGCGATCGGGGCGCTGACCGTGGCCGTGCACGAGGACGGCGAGCTTCGTTACGCGGGGCGCATCGGCACCGGGTATACGCAAAAAACGGCGCACGATCTGTTCAAGCGTTTGGAGGCGTTACGCACCGACCGACGGCCGATCAAGCTGCCGCCGGACGAGCGGCGCAAGGACGTCATTTGGGTCGAGCCGAAGCTTGTCGTCGACGCCGAGTTTGCCGGCGTGACCCATAGCGGAGTGCTGCGGCAAGCCTCGTTCAAAGGGATCCGCGAGGACAAGGTGGCGAAAGAGGTTGTGCGCGAAGTTCCGGCGTCGCGCCCTGCGTCGCAAGCTCAGCCGGCTAGAAATACGACACGGACGCTTACCACGAGCACGGCCAACAAAAAAAAAAGCAATAAAAATAACAGCGCCGACGGTACCAAGCTTCACCTGACGCATCCCGATCGGGTCTATTGGCCGGATGCCGGCGTTACAAAGAAGGATCTGGCCGAATATTACGTTTCGGTCTGGGATTGGATAAAATCGCACATTGTCGGCCGCGCATTATCGCTGGTGCGCGCCCCGGAGGGGATCGGCGGCGAAACTTTCTTTCAGAAACACATCGCTTCAAACGTGAAATCTTCGCCGCTTCGCCACGTCGTTCCCGGCAAGGATCACGACGTGATCGGCGTGGAGACACTCGACGATCTCATTGCGCTGGTGCAATCCGCAGCCTTGGAGATTCACGTGCGGGGATCGCGGCTCGACAGCCTGGAAACCTGCGACCGCATCGTGTTCGATCTCGATCCGGGGGAGGGGGTCGCTTGGCCCCAGTTGATCGCCGCGGGGCGCGAGACGCGCGAACGGCTCAAGGCGAAAAAGCTCGAGAGTTTCGTCAAGCTCTCGGGCGGTAAGGGCCTGCACGTCGTGGCGCCGATCGATGACGCCGATTGGGACGCGACCAAGCTGTTCACTCAGCGCATCGCTTCGGAGATGGCCGCGGACGGCCCGAAGCTCTACCTCGCCAAAATGGCCAAGGCGTCGCGTAAGGGCCGTATCTTCATCGATTATTTGCGCAATTCGCGCGAGGCGACCGCGGTCGCACCTTATTCGACTCGCTCGCGTCCCGGCGCACCGGTGTCGACACCGGTTACTTGGGAGCGGCTCTCGCGCACCTCCGGCGGTAACGATTTCACCGTGCTTGATTTGAAGAAGCGACTTAAGGACGACGCCTGGGCCGAGATTGGCAAAGTACGGCAGAAACTGCCGGAAGTTGGCAAGGCGCGGCGGTAACAAGACTTCCAAATCCTACCCGATGAGCCGCCGATATTCCTTTTCAGGCACGCCGTAAGAATCCCCTGCCGCCCGCTCGATGCCTTTGCGGTTGAGCAGGACGATCTGATTTCGGCCGGTGTCGATCAGCTTCTTACGCTTGAGACTTTGCAACGCCTCGGTGACGCCGGCGCGCCTTACGCCCAGCATCAGTGCCAGAAATTCGTGGGTGAGCGGCAGGTTGGCATCGCCGGTCCGGTCATGCGCCATCAGAATCCAGCGCGCCAAACGTTGGTCGATGTGGGCGCGCGCATTTGCGATCGCGGTCTGCGCCGTCTGTACCATGAAGGCTTGGGCGAATTTGAGCAGCAAGCCGCGCAGCGTCTCGCTGGCATGCATAGCCTTGCGCAGTTCGTTGATTGTGATCCGCTGCGCTTCCCCGGCAACCTGAATATAGGTCGAATGCGGCGATTGGTCGCCGCCGAGTACAACTGCGATCCCGCTCATCCCCTCGCGGCCGATAAGGCCGACTTCTACACGCGTCTCGTCGGATTGGATGGCGACGACCGATGCCGGCCTCCATGAAATAGACAGCTTCGATCGGTCGGTTGGGTCGCTCCATGTCTTTGAGGAGCTCCATCGCCGTAGAATGCAAGGGCGGCTGCAATAACGCGAGATCGTCGGGCGAGAGCGCTGCCAGAAGCCGATTGCGCTGGGGCGAAGAATCGCGAGTGGCGGCAACTGACCCCATGGCTCTCTCCCATCAAGGGGGGCAAGAGCACATCAGGGTCTCTCAAACGCTGGCGCCCGAAGGTCGCAGCAGGCGGCAAAAAGTTAGATAGGCCGGCAACGGTAGGATTGCCAGCGCCAAGCGCCACGATAATCTCAAAATGTGCGGTAGCGCTGTTAAGGCACTCGGGCGCCTTCGATTTTAACGCGCGGGCGCGATCTAATCGGAGAGGGAACTATTCGAGGAGGAGCCAAGCTTTTTGGCTTGGCCGTGCGAGGCTATGCCTTTGCCCATATCGGCCGCCAACGGCGCCAAAATTCCCGTCGTTCTTCTTGTCGAGGATGAGTTTTCGTCAGGTACGATATTGCGAGTTGCTTGCGGGAAGCGGGCTATGTGGTCGTCGAGAGCGCAAACGGCGAAGAGGCTATTGCGCATTGCAGGTCGGGGGCGCGGATCGAAATGGTGTTCACCGATATCAATCTCTGCGGGTCGACAACCGGCTGGGATGTGGCCGAATGTTTTCGCATGGAGCGGCCGGACACGCTACTTCTCTACATGTCGGGCAATTGCGTCGATCTTGAACGTTGTGTCCCTGGCAGCGTGTTCGTCGCCAAGCCGCTTCAACACAGCGATATCCTGAACGCGTGTCAGCGGCTGCGCGGCAAATGAATGTTTTCCGACAAAGGCGCCGCTGAGATTATTCCGACTGCTGCAGAGCCCCATTTGCCGCGCGCTCACCCCGCGAGCTTGAAGCGCTCGACTTTCGGCTCGAAGCGCGAGCGGAAGATTTCCGCGTCAAGCGGGTCCTCGAAGCAGTAGCGTACGAACGCCGCGTAGTCGTCTTCGACATACATGTCGAATTTGCCGACATAGGCGATGAGGAAATCCATGATTTCGCTGTCATCGGCGAGTTGCCGCCGCGGCAGCACCACCTGATGCGGGCATTCCTCGTCGAGCTTGCGCAGCCAAGCGCTTTTTTTGTCCGGGTCCATGGTCGTTTCTACCCCTTGGCTCAGACGGTAGAGTGTTCTCTTTTTGTTCTAAAAAGTCAAGCGGGATTATATACTTGACAAGTACGAAACGGTCTGATTCTATGCCTGAGTCGAGACCTTAAGGTGTGCCTATGTCCTTGCTTTCTCAGCCACATTTCCATAATGAAGCCGCTGCCATTGCACGGCTTGAAGAAATTATTTGGCCGGATGGGCCTCATTGCCCGCGCTGTGGCGGATTTGATCGGATTACGCCGGTCAAAGGCGGCCGTGCGGGGCTGCGTCGCTGCGGACCATGTAAGCGAGAATTCACCGTTACTGTCGGCACGGTGTTCGAGCGCAGCCATGTGAAGCTGCACAAGTGGTTCCAAGCCGCTCATTTGATGGCGAGCAGCAAGAAGGGCATTAGCGCCCATCAGTTACATCGGACGCTCAAGGTTACCTACAAGACTGCTTGGTTTATGGAGCATCGGCTTCGTGAAGCGATGCGTGTGGGTAATCTCAGTCCGATGGGCGGCGGCGGAAGAGTCGTAGAAATTGATGAAACGTATCTGGGGCGCATTGAGGGTGCGCCTACGGTCGTCAGATGGGGCCAGCATCTCAATTGGCGCAATTGCGTTCTCACGCTCGTAGAACGGGGTGGCGAAGCGCGGAGCTTCCACGTTGCCGGTGCAACGATGGCAAGCTTGTTGCCGATCATTCGCGCTAATATCAATCGCGAAACCGCCGTGATGACGGACGAACTAGTGTCCTATCAAAAGCTCGGCAATGAGTTTGTTAAGCACGAAACGGTCGTTCACTCTGCGAAGGAATATGTGCGCGGCTCCGTGACGACCAACACGGTTGAAGGCTATTTTTCTATCTTCAAACGCGGAATGAAGGGCGTTTATCAGCATTGCAGCGAAAAGCATTTGCACCGCTATCTTGCAGAATTCGATTTTCGATATAGCCAGCGCGTGGCACTTGGAGTAAGCGATGAGGTCCGCGCGGATAAGCTAGTTAGTGGTATTGTAGGTAAGCGGCTTACCTACCGGGACTCGTCCGTATGACGGCTTTACCGGTCAAAGGTGCGGTATTGGAATGGGCGCGTACATTCCGTGGTCTTGCCGAGGGCGAGGCTGCCGAGAGACTAGGTATTACCGTCGGCGAATTGCGGCAATACGAAGCTGGAACGCTCCCAGTAACAATTGGGGTGTTTGAAAATTTTGCTGCCAAATATCGGCTTCCACAGGCCACTCTTTTTCGTCTTACAAAGCCGCAGGAGCCGCCAAAGCCGCAGGATTTTCGGACGATTGAGGGCCGTCGCCCTCGTGAGAGTTTTGAGTTCAGTGTTGCTCTTAGCAATGTGAGAACTTGGTTGTCTCAGTATGATCGGATCACTGCGGACGATGATGAATTTGAGACGCCAAATCTACCGCTAATTTCTATTAGTGGACGCGCGGAGATAATCGGCGAAAAGGAACGTCGGCGATTGGAAATTTCTCCGCAGGCTCAACTGGCATGGCCAGCCAAGGAAGCGTTTCGGCGTTGGCGTGCTTCTTTTGAAACTCATGGTATAAATATCTTTCAGCAAAAATTCCCGCTTGATGATTGTAAGGGATTTACCCTCTACGAGGCAAAGAGCGCGCCGACGATAGTTATCAACAAGTCCGAGGATTTTGATGTCGCGAAGATTTTCACGCTCGCGCATGAATATTGCCATCTCTTGTTGCGTAAACCAGGACTTTCCAATGAAAATCCCGCAAATCCGGTTGAGGCGTTTTGCAACAAATTTGCAGCGGCGTTCCTTATACCGACCGATGCGATACGTTTATTATTGCCACACTGGCCGAACAAGCCAGTAGCGTGGAAGAGAGAACAAATTGATGAATGGGCAATTCGGCTAAAGGTTAGCCGCATTGCACTTGCCTTACGTTTGGAACAATTGGGTATCGCCCCAGAGGGGTTCCACGTTAGATTTAAATTGCGTCAGAGAACCCGACAACATCGCCTTACCGACGGGCATCCCGATCCTACTGTGACACATCTCAGCGACATAGGCGGAAACTATACGCAAAATATCATGGATGCTTTGGATCGGAAGGTGATTGATGAGATTCATGCGTCTGAGGCACTAGGTGTCGGAGTGCAAAACTTTGAAAAAGCGCGCGCGGCCATTCGTCGCTATCGCGAACTGGCGATAGGTGGGTGACCAAATAATATATTTGATTGACGCGGATGTGCTTATTGCCATCCGAAAGAAAAAGGACTCTCAGAAAATTTACGACCATCTAATTGGAATGGCGGAGGACGGTGATTTAAAGACTGTGCGACAGGTGTTTGTTGAGATTGAGCGGCATGGGTCGTTTTTCAAGTTTCTTTTGGATAGAAAGGCAAAGTTCGTCCTTCCGGTCGAACAGCAGTATTGCAGCGGAGTGCAGAAAAAACTCGATTTTGTTGGCAATAAAGCGAATTACCTGAATGAGCAAACCGGAAGCAAAGACCGAGCGGACCCTTGGCTCGTCGCTGTGGCGGCCTTTCACAAGTTCACCCTGGTTACAAATGAGAGCCAATCCAGTACAAGACGAATTCCGGCAGCTTGCAAGATTCCTGAGTTGTACTGCCGCTGTATCTCCGGTCCTCACTTTCTATATGAGGTAAAGCTTGTCCAAAGAATCGACCCCGCCCACATCTCCGTCCAAGCCTTCTTCGCCGAACCATAAGCGGGACGATGAAGAGCAATCGCGTCTTTTTATCAAAAAGGCGCGCGAGATCGGCGCGGATGAAGAAAGTTCGCATTCCGATGAATTAATCGGGCGGCTTGCAAAGAAGCCACCTGAACCACGCGGTGTTCGGAAAGAAAGAAAATAACGCCGACTCGCTATAAGCGAATCGCTCGCCAAAGACTCGTAAAAGTTGGATTGTCAAGACAACTAATACGAGTCAGACTCCCACATCGCTAAAAAAGACGAAGCCCGGTCAAAGCTGACCGGGCTGAACGCAACAATGATGAGGGCGAGGGCTAATGATTACTTTCACCACCTGGCACTACGATCCCCCCGTTTGGAGCTGCACCGCTGGCTTGGACGGCGAGGTTATTGAGGGCGTGCCCCAGCGATGCATGCAGGCCGCGCAGCTGGCTGGTGGGGAAGAGGGCCTTGACGGTGACGAAGGCCCGTGGGTTTGGGTCAATCTGACCCTGCATTAGCTTGCCGAAATTGGGCTGAAGGCTTGTGAGGATCAGGATGCTGACTTCGGGGCCAACCTGAAGGTTGATCGGCCCAGTAACAACGGTCTCGGGTATGTTGTTAGGGTCTGAGACCGTGACCTGCATAGGCATTTGCGTAGGCTTATTAGTCATTTCTAACTCCTCTGGTCTCGGTGGCAAATGCACCGGGACGGCTGAAGCCGGTTGACCATTGGAGGCGAATCAGAATCTCTGTGCGTGTACTAGCCGCCAATGTCCCGCAAACCGGCCACGGTTAGGCGCGGGATCGAAAGCTGAGTGGTCGCTGTCCGCAGGTCGCGCCCGCGGGCGGCGACTCAGCTTCGAATTGGAACCAGATTCGTATTTGGTTCGCAAGACTTAGTACGAAAATCCGATAAACCCTACTAAATCTATGATTCGCTCGCCTCAATGCTGAACTGTTGGCAGGGGGCAAAGTTCATGATACGTTCTACATGACTTGGCATACTTGTCAAGTACACAAACCCCAAGTCAAGCTCCCGGTCAGACGGAAAATTCAAGAGCCTTAAAAATGGCTGTCGAGACGCTTGGCGATGCTTATTCCCACGGCTGGCGCGTCATCGTCCGCTGCAGCTACGGCCGTTCCGAGGGCCCGCGCTCGCAGTCGAGCCGCGAGTGCAACTGCCGCAAGGAGTTGGACATCGAAACCTTGGTGTGGACGCGGGGACGGGCATTTCCGCTATCCCGGCTGGAAAGCCGCCTGCGCTGTCCGCGATGCGGTTCGCGCTATGTGGTGGTGCTTTATCAGCCGCCGCGAAGCATTGCCGCGCGCTAGCGAATATTCTACCGACGAGAGAGCCGGCGTTTGTTGGCACGCACGTGCTTTCTGAAAACGTTGAGCGCTTTCCCCGCGACGACGTGATCTTCCTGACCGGACATGAGGGCGGCAGCCGTCACCATTTGAGCTTCGGCGACAGCCGCGACCTTTTCGCCGACCATGAGGCTTAATTCGGCCTGGCTGTGAGCGCCGCCAGACGCGAGCCGCAGCATGCGAAGCGCAACGACACTTTGCGCTTCAAGCCCAAGCTGAACAGCCTTGAAAGTCAGTACGAGCCAAGGATTGAACATGCGGCGACTACTTACTCCACATCCAGCGGCTCGGCGCCGGTGGGATTACCGGTCGCATCGAGCGTGATCTTCTGCACGCGCGCCTCGGCCTGTCGCAACAAGTCCTCGCAACGGCGTTTGAGCGCTTCGCCGCGCTCGTAGATGGCGACCGATTCCTCGAGCGGTACCTTGCCGTCTTCGAGTCGCTTGACGATCGTCTCGAGCTCGTCGATCGCCCGCTCGAACGAGAGCTGTCCGACGTCAGTGTTATCCTGATTGCTTTGATTATCGGGAATACTTTGCTGTGCCATCGCCGGCTCTCCGACTCATTCTCACTTATATCAGATCGCTCGCACTATCCACGCATCAGCGTGGTGACGTGCGCGGCGGCCGAGCTCGCCAGCGCTTCGAGATCGTAGCCGCCCTCTAACAGCGAGACGATCCGTCCATCGGCGCATTGGTCGGCGACATCCATGATTTTTTGCGTCGCCCAAACGAAATCCGCCTCGACCAGATTAAGATTGGCGAGGGGGTCACGCATGTGGGCGTCGAAGCCGGCGGAGATGACGATGAGCTCCGGCCCGAAATCGCGCAGCCGCGGCAAAATGCGGCTCTCGAACGCCTCGCGGAAGGCTTCACCACCGTCGCCCGGCCGCAGCGGCGCGTTGACGACGGTGTCGTACTCGCCGGACTCGCCGACCGCGCCCGTGCCGGGAAAAAGCGGCATCTGGTGGGTCGAGCAATACATCACCGTCTTCTCCGCCCAGAAAATCTCCTGCGAACCGTTGCCGTGATGCACGTCGAAATCGACGATGGCCGCGCGAGCGACGCCGTGATGATCCTGCGCATAGCGCGCGGCGATGGCGGCGTTGTCGAATATACAAAAACCCATCGGCCGCGCCGTTTCAGCGTGGTGACCGGGAGGCCGGATGGCGACGAAGGCGTTGGCGGCTTTTTTGGTCAAAACCTCGTCGACCGCATGAACGGCGCCGCCGACGGCGCGCAAAGCCGCTTCGAAGCTGCCGGGAGACATCGAAGTGTCGGCGTCGAGCCGAACCATGCCTTCCCTAGGCGTCGCGTCGCGGATTTGTGTGATGTAGTCCATGGGATGGCACAGCGCGATAATCTCGAGCGCCGCCCGCGGCGCTTGCACGCGCGCGAGCGACTGGAATTTTTCCGCTTCAAGCGCGCGCTCGATGACGCGTAGTCTGTCGGGTCGCTCGGGATGACCGAGCGGCGTGATGTGGTCGAGACAAGCGGGATGGGTGATCAAGAGCGTGGACATGGGTAGTTACGTTTTATTGAGCCAGTACCGCGTCGGCGCCGATCACGCCCAGTGCGCCTTCGACGATGGTGCGTTCAAGCGCCGCCGCGTGGACGGAAAAGTTCTCGGCAAAAAAACGCGCCAGCGCGATGCGGGGGCCGGCGTCGGCGTTTAGGCGCAGCGCAGCGAGCGCCTGCTGCGCCAACAAACAACCGCCAGCCGCAACGGCAAACAGCCGCAGATAGGGAGTTGCTCCTGCCAACGCTTCGTCCGCGTTCTTGTCGACCTGAACAAGCATCCAGCGTGTCGTACGCGTCAAGCTGTCCACCGCTTCCTCCAACCGCACACCGCTCCAGCCGAGCGCAGGATCGTTGGTGGCATTCACCGCATCGACAATGCGGCGCAGTTCGCTGAGATAGGTTTCGACCACCGCGCCGCCGGCGAGCGGCAGCTTGCGGGTGACGAGATCGATCGCCTGGATGCCGTTGGTGCCTTCGTAGATGGCGGCGATGCGCGCGTCGCGAAAAAGCTGCGCCGCGCCAGTTTCCTCGATATAGCCCATGCCGCCATGCACCTGCACGCCAAGCGAGGCGACTTCGATTCCGATATCGGTCGAAAACGCCTTGGCCAGCGGCGTCAGCAGCGAGGCGCGCGCATGCGCCGCCTGCCGCGCGGCTTTCTCGGTGCTGCGCTCGGCGCGATCGAGCGCCATCGCCGTCGCATAGCAAATGGTGCGCGCGGCCTGGGTGAGGGCGCGCATGGTCATGAGCATGCGCTTGACGTCAGGATGCGCGATGATCGGCGCCATCTGGGTCGCCGGCATACCGGGAATTCGGCCCTGCCGGCGCTCGCGCGCGTAGGCGATCGCTTGTTGCGTGGCGCGTTCGGCGACGCCGACGCCTTGCAGCCCGACAGCGAGCCGCGCCCGGTTCATCATGGTGAACATCGACGCCATGCCGGCGTTCTCTTGTCCTACAATGAAGCCGGTCGCACCGCCGTTGTCGCCGAAGATCATCGTGCAAGTCGGCGAGCCGTGGATGCCGAGCTTGTGCTCGACGGAATGCGCGCGCACGTCGTTGCGTGCGCCGGGCGAGCCGTCGGCATTGAGCAGGAATTTGGGCACCAGGAACAACGAAATGCCGCGGGTGCCCGGCGGCGCGTCGGGCAGCCGCGCCAGAACGAAATGAATGATATTATCGGTGAGGTCGTGCTCGCCATAGGTGATGAAGATCTTTTGGCCGGTGATGCGGTAGATGCCGTCACCCGCGCGCTCCGCCCGCGTGCGCAGCGCGCCGACGTCGGAACCGGCTTGCGGCTCGGTGAGCTGCATCGTGCCAGTCCACTCGCCGGTGACGAGTTTTTCGAGATATGCGCGCTTGAGCTCGTCGCTGCCGTGGGCGTTGAGCGCGTCGATCGCGCCCATGGTCAGCATCGGGCCGACGCCGAAAGCCATCGAGGCGGCGTTCCACATTTCGGTGCAAGCGGCGTTGACGACCTGCGGCAGCCCCTGGCCGCCCCATTCGGTCGGCGACGCAAGGCCGTTCCAGCCACCTTTACACCAGGCGTGGTAAGCCTCCTTCCAGCCGGGCGCGGTGGTGACGGCGCCGTCCTTGAAGGTCGTGCCAATGCGGTCGCCGACGCGGTTGAGCGGCGCGATGACCTCGCCGGCCATGCGGCCCGCCTCTGTCAGCACCGCCTCGACGTCATCCATGGTGAGGTCGCCGAAAAAACCTTCCTCAAGCGCAGGCGCAAGCGCCGCCCCATATTTGAGCGCAAAGCTCATGTCGGCGAGGGGGGCGTGATAGGTCATGTCTCCTCCGCGGCGTCTTACGGCTTGTGCACTGCCTGGCGAGACAGTAGCGGTTCTGCCTAATGCCGTTAGCAACGGCGAACGGCAATATCACGGACACCATTATATGGTGCCAACGCCTCTGCCTATGGGGCTCGATATCGGGTATCCGTACCGCCGCGGGGGAACACCGCACGAGGCGCGCGGCGCTACGGCGCCTCGCCCTCCGAACTACGTGCCGGATCTCGCGTCCGAGAGTTGGCCGTGATGGGTCACGGGTAGCCTCCGCCTGAATGTGCAGAGTGAAAGGAGCGATGGCAGCCAATACCGGCAGACACTATGATGTGGCGTCGCGCGGGCTTGATCGTTTAGCCATCACCCGGCGCAGCTCCTTTGCAAACATTGATCGGTAGCGGCGGCACCGCTATGTTGCGCCCGCCATTGGCCCGCGACGGGCCGACGGCAATCCGACGGTGCATTGGGGCGTAGCCAAGTGGTAAGGCAGCGGATTTTGATTCCGCCATTCCCTGGTTCGAATCCAGGCGCCCCAGCCAGCTTTAAGATATTGATATTGAAATAGCTTTATCGCGGACGGGCTAGGCGTCTTTGTGGCTATTTTGCGCGGTTTTCTGTCAACGGATTCCCACGCGATCTGGCGCAGAGACGAATCCACGCGTGATCTCGGCCGCGGTAGTCGCGAAAATCTCTCGGGGGCCATTTCGTGGTTTACTTTTTTGCGCGCCGCGTGGCCAAAGGAGAACCAACGCAGTCGACAGCATGCGGCAATTTTCAGAAGCGATCGAATTTTTCTCGGCGAAACCCGAGCAGCGCTCTCTGATCAGCCCAGTCGGCCGGTAGTCGTGACGCCTGCCGCATCAAGGTTTTGGCGTTAAGCTGTTGCGGTTGCCGGCCATTGACAATGTCCGAGGTAATGTCCGGCGCGAGCCAGGGAAGACGCAGGAGAGTATAAACGTAGGCTGCGGTTACGCGCTCTTCGCGAGCAACGTCATGCACGGTCAACTTGGTATTGTGAATGAGGCGCGCCTGGATGTCGTGAGCGCGAGCAATGATCCTCAACAAGCCCGGATCGGCTGATGTCTGATCATCAGAATTCTCGACGAGCATTCTCATTTCGCGCCCAACGCGCTTGAGCTCTACAGGAACCACTAACCTCACGACATCGTCAGCGTCACAGATCAGCTTTTGGTCCTGCTTCGCCGAACCGATCGATCGACCAGCTAGGAATAGACCAAGACGATGCCGGGACATGTTGATTTCAACTCGATCGGGGTTAATCGCCACACGGAATGCCAACATCATCAGCGTCGCTTTGATCTCGTTCGGCGCCCCAGATTCGAGTTCTTCGGCGACTTGATGGCCTCGTTCGATCAGTTGGCTTCGCCCTGAACCGCTGTCCGATTCGTCGTCGACGGCGTCGAGGACCGCTCCAGGATCGGCGAAAAATGCGCGAAGCCTGGTAATCACTAAGTCTTCCAGATTTCCGGCAGGTATGCGCCTGCCACTTGAACGGTCTTTTCTCGTCCCAGTAAGGAGCGCGGTCGAGACATAGTACCGATATCGCGTCCCTTTCTTGACCGCATATGTCGGCGTCAGCCGCTCGCCGCCCTCGTCAAATAGGAGGCCGGCAAGCAGGCTCGGGTGCTTGGTGCGTATGCCGGCCGCCCGCTCGATCCGGTTCTCGACTAGGACGGCCTGAACTTTGTCCCAGAGTGGTTGGTCGATGATTGCTGGATGCTCGCCCGGATAGGAAGTGCCCTTATGGGTAATCTCGCCGCGGTAAATTCTATTTTGAAGCATCAGATAGAGCGCGCCTCGGGAGAATGTCTGGCCGCCGTACTCGGTACCGTCGGGGCGAACCCGTCGCTTGCTCCTTATCCCTGCTTCGGCAAGCTCGTCCGCCAGCGCGTTAACCGACTTGAGGGCGAGATAGCGCCGATAGATTTCAACGACAGTTCGGGCCTCGTCGCCGTTGATGGCCAACTTGCGGTCCTTCACGTCGTAACCGAGCGATGGCATGCCGCCCATCCACATGCCCTTCTTTTTGGAGGCGGCGATCTTGTCGCGCACCCGCTCGCCGATGACCTCGCGTTCAAACTGGGCGAAGGACAGCAGCACGTTTAACGTCAGTCGCCCCATGCTGGTCGTAGTATTGAATTGCTGGGTTATCGAAACGAATGAGGCGCCGCGGCGGTCGAAGATTTCTACCAGCTTGGCAAAATCGGAGAGCGCTCGCGTCAACCGATCGACCTTGTAAACGACGATTACGTCGATTTGACCTTCCTCGATATCGGCCAATAACCTTTTGAGGGCCGGTCGCTGCAAAGTGCCGCCGGAAAACCCGCCGTCATCATATAGCTTCGGCGACACCGTCCAGCCTTCGTGTTTCTGTGACTGGATGAAGGCCGCGCAGGCTTCACGCTGGGCGTCGAGCGAATTGAATGCCTGATCCAACCCTTCTTCGGACGATTTTCGGGTGTAAATCGCGCACCGGAGCTTTTTGGTGGACCGGCGCGGGGCCTTTTCCGATTCAGCCATCTCGCCTCTCATCATTTCGGGTGTTCTACACCTGCCGCTGGCAGACCAAAGAAACGCGGCCCCGACCAATGCGCCCCTGTTATTTTTCTGGCGATTTTGGTCAGGGATGGATAGTTAGACCCGGCATACTCGAATCCATCTTCGGTCACCGTTACCGTATGAGTTCGGCCGCGCCATCCGCGAACGAGACGTGCCCCTGGTTTCAAGCTGAGGCCCGGCGTGGAGCCAACCCGACCCGTCGCCCGCAAGGCCTTGGCCATGCTTTGCAGTTTGCGGCGCGTCGACTTGCTTAGTCCTCCATACTTGACCTCTTGAAGTCTGTATCCGAGCGCAAGGACAAGGAGGTCGCGGCTGATGTTCGGCGGTTCGCTGTGGTACAGCCTCCGCCATTCGCGGCGCAATTCCGCTAGGTCGAGCGAGCGAATGCGATCGAGCTCGCGCTCGATCGCTAGTGTATCCAGTCCGGCCATGATTAAGCGGTCGGCGACACGGGAATGTTCGGATTTGGCTTCGACTTGGATGGCTTCCCAGTGGTCACACGATAAACGCGTTCGCCGTCGGTCTTATCCGACGTTAGCGTCAAGCCGAGCTTCTTGCGCACCACGCCGGCAAAGAAGCCGCGGACCGAGTGCTGCTGCCAGCCGGTCGCCTTAATGATGACGCCGATCGTTGCACCCCTAGGCTGCCTAAGTAGAGCGAGTACAGCCTCCTGTTTGGTCCCACTGTGGCTCGGAGAGATGGGAGTGTTCGCAGCTTTCACGGGCCGTATCGCGCGGCTTTTGGCGCGTGAAGGCTTAGTCTTACTGGACGTTTTGCTGTGCGACATTTTCGGATCCCTTTGGTAACGACAGCACCAGCGCCGTCACCGCCGAAGCCCCACAGTGGCGCATGCGCCAGCGGGGCGGGATCCAACAGGGCTACATGGCCCTTACGTATGACGACACTGACGCTCCACTGGCAGCACAAGTCCAGTCCTTTCTGCAGAAAGATGGCGCACCGATCGGTCATTTTGTGTGGTCTGCCTGCGCATCATGTCTCATGATTCGAGACTCCGAATCCTGCCAAAAACGAGAAAACGCTCGCGTTTCTAAAAATGGTCGCTAAAAGGCGGGAACCGCTCGCGGTGAGTAGTCGGCCTCCAGACTACGAATCTGGGGGTCGGGAGTTCGAATCTCTCCGGGCGCGCCAGCAAATTCAAACACTTAGAAAAAGAACAAAAGACGCTAGGCTCGCTATAGGCTCTGGCATTTTGAGGCAGAAAATAATTTTTTAATTCAGCAGACCGACTGCGGTTTCCTAAACCGAAGGTCGCAAGTTCGAGTCTTGCCGGGACCGCCAATAATTTCAATGGCTTGCGCGGGATGCTCCGGAGAACAAAAAGAAATAGTCGCACCATAGTCGCTTGCACTCGGCCTATGGCTCGACGCGGTCCTTGGTGATGTAGGGCGCTGGATTGCTGATGAAAGACGGCAGCCCGGGACCCTGCACGGTCGTACCTTTAGCCTCAGCCACAGCGACTTGTGAATTGAGTTCGAGCAGGACGGCGAGAGCGTCAGCGGTCTTGGTCATGCCATAGGCCGCACGCACAGCGTTGTCGAGATCAGTATGGGCGTCCTTTAGGGGATGATCGCCGGGTAACTCAAGAGAACGATAAAGTTCACGGAAGGACAAATTGTGCTTTAAGCGAAGCTCGTCACGCTTCTTGCGAAGTGCCACAGCGGCGTCAGCTACCTGCCCGACGGTGCTATCGCTTGGAGTTTGCGGCCAAGGAAAACTGTCAAAAACGGTGTTCGAAGTGTAGCGGAAGTCAGACTTGAGAGTCGAACACCGACCAAGAAACCAGGACCAGTGAATATCCGATTGAAGAATTCCAAACGAATAATTGTCGGAATATGGAAAGACCTGTAAGGCGTCGTTCGGGTGAATGAGGGGGTCAATAAATTCAAATATTGGCCTTTTGGTCACGCGTCCGCAAACGATATATCGTGGAAGCTTAGTGATTGCTTTCAACATGTGGCTACGGGAGCGGAATAATAACCACCAGGTTTCCAGCGCCATCGCGTGATCTTTGGCCAGTTTGGCCTTGGGATTTGCTTCAATCGCCTCTTTATTAGTTTCGGCTTCCTTCGCTGCGGCGCTTTGCCGTGTCGGTAGTACGAGACGTTGTACTCTCCCGAACAGTTCGGGGTATTGCTGAGCTTCCAATAAACTTCGTTCACCAAAATCGATGACGTACCGTGTTGGTTTCGCTTTTATTTCCCCGATCAGATCATCAGCAATTAGAAATGGAAACAACACATCTGCGTAGTCCGCGTTACGAGCGATCAGAAGCTTCGCCTCGGTAGGCTGCAATAGAAATCCTTTGTGGCCATGCGTCTGCCCTTGGAAGCACCCCCCACGTTTGGCATTTGCTTCAATCCGCTTTGCGCCTGAAATCTCTAATTCAAACGAGAGCGACGGTCCAATGTTGTCAAAATCCTGGTGACGCCATCCGGTCGTTTGATCATTACTCTCCTGTATATAGAGTCGCTTTTTGCCCTTCTGTTCACCCTTGATCCAGTCGACTGTAGAAACATGCACCACGGCCTCGCCGGGCCAGATCATGCTAGAAACCGCTTCCGTTATTGTGCCACCATTGGCAACGATGTAATCGAGCCCACCTTCGCGACTGTAGTTCTGTCGGACCGTGTTAGTGCCGACGAGACCTGCACGTTGTCCAGGCTTCAAGTAATCATGAGTGCGGCGAAACCAGTAAACGCAATAGTCAGCACGTCCTGGGACACTCGGATAGGCTTTTCGAAGTCTGTTGACGTAAGAGGCTGACTGAAAAATAAATTGGGTGATTTCAATCGGTTGTGATTCCGTTGGGTTGCGAAGCTCAATGGAGGTCACGATGGCTTGGACTGAAATCACCCGCCGACACTATCGGCGCGA
>JBEKSB010000042.1:0-30535 GCA_049517455.1 Xanthobacteraceae bacterium | reverse complement strand
CCGGTATCCTTAAACGCGTCAAAGGGCTGAAATAGGTCGGTTGAGCCAGAGACATTCGGTGCCCCGGGCGTGCTCGCCGTCCAATTCGAAGTGCCCCACGCGTAGCCTACATGACCGCCAGCATAGAACCCGCTCCAATCATAGGCGGAGGGGGCGGGCGGCGCCTTCGTCGCCAGGATATCATCGGCCGCGAGCGCGCGCTGCGCGGTCGCGAGCGCAATCCCGATAACAGCCGCCACGACGAACTTTTTCACCTCAACCCCACCCCTACGCCAAGCCCATTTTCAAGATTCATTGTGACAATCAGATTTTCGCGGCGAGATTTTCGCAAGTCTCTTAGCCGAGCCATAGCGTTAGCGCGAGGGCGCCGCCGCACCGGATCGGCGGAAATGGCGAGCCGTGTCGTGAGCGCAACATCTAAAGCGGCCGAAGCGGCACGCGCTGCAGTTTGCAGTTGGTTCTTCCGAGGGTTTCGAAAGAAAAACTAGTCGCCGGCCTAAAACTGCGCGTGCACCCGAGCCCCGAAGACAGACACCGGTCCGCGGTCCGTATTGTAGGCGGGGTTGACGATGAGCTGATAGTCGAAGCTCACTTTCGTCGAGGAGGAAACCGCGTAGCCGTAATACGCCTCGACCATCTGCTCGAGGCCGGGGTTCGGCAATTGCCCGTCGCCGACGAGGATTCCTGTGCCTCCGGCGTTCAAATAGGCTTGGTGGACGGGGGCGATACCGTTGATCACGCCGGCGATGCCGATTGTGTCGTCTGGCCTGCCCCATTGCTTGCCGGTGATCGAGACACCTGCCTGAACGGTGCGATCAATATCGGTGAAGTCCCATGGCTCGACGTTGCCATCGGACCAACCGGCGCGGGCGAATACGCCTACATTATCCGAGACTTGTTGTTCCAGGTTGACGCTTACGCCTGGTCGGCTCTGATAAGTGCGTACCGCCGCAAGCGCGTCGCTGGCGTCCAGTCCGGTCGCCTGCGAGAGATTGAGCGCATCCTGGAAATTTCCCGCCCGCCCGCGGCTGACAAAGCCGGTGATCTTGATCTTGCCGGGTTGGCCCCACAGCTCGTGCCGTTCCTCGATTTCTCCGACCAACTGGAACTGGGAGAAGATCTCGTCGAGACCATAGGCGGGCGCGTTAGCCGCGCCGCCGGCGGGAGTCGCCGACAGGTCGAAGGCGCCCGCGCGCAACGTGAAGCGGCCCTGGTACCATTCGGCGGCTGCGCCGTAAGTATAGCCCCAAGCGTCGCCGGCATAGTCGAACGTCCCGGCATTGATGAGCGACCAGTTCAGGAAATCGCTCTTGGGATTGTTCGCGTATTTGTTGGTGTCGAATACGTCGACGACGGCGAATTTGCCGACCCATAGCACCAAGCGGTTCGCCATCTGCGAGCCGGCGAACACATTGACGTCCGCGTCCACTTTCTGAGTCTCGCCCCCCAGGTTTATCGTCTGGCGGATGAAATAACGCTGCAAGCGCGCGTATGGATCGTCCGCGCCAAGTTTGTATGACTCTCCGCTCGGAAACCCGGCGGCGCCGTGCGTGTCCGCGAACCCGAAGCCCTGATCGATCTCCGGATTGACCCAGAGTTCGGCGCCCTTCCACAGCCGCACACCGACGTTGAGCGTGGCGTCCACGGTCTCGCGGCTCTCGCCGCCGCGAGGGAGGCTGTTGGCGCCCTCATAAGGAGAGCGGATCGCCGGATAGCCTTGCCAGACAAAGGTGGTCTGGCCGTGGAGGCTGAGGTTGTCCGGCTCCGGCGCCGTGGGCGCCTTGGCAACCATGATCGTTGACGTTGCACCGTTGCCAAACTGGTAGTTCAAGCCGGCGCGCAGCTCTTGCAGCGAAAAATCGGAATCGATCCGCTGGGCGCCGGCGAAAAACGGCACGCTGCTGCTGCCGTAATCGGTGAATAAATATTCGAGCCGCGCGGTCCAGTGCGGCGCCACCGGGACCTCGACGCCGGCCCCGGCCGCCCAGCCCAATCGCCACAAGAAAGGCATGTCGGTCGTACCGCTGGCCAGTTGCGTCAGCGTCAGTTGGTCGTAACTCCAGGCGAACCCGCCGGTCGCATAAAACAGCCAGTTTCCGGGGGCATAACCGATGCGGCCGCGCACGGTGCCGGAAGAAAGCACCGTCTCGCTATAGCTCACCGCGCCAAGCGTCGGCGACGCGAACGTCGAGGTGCCGCCAATAGAGATTCCAGCGAGATTTGGAAAGGCCGGGAACGATGCGTCGACCTCGGCGCCGACAACGACGCGGTTGGAGAGCATGTAATTATAGCCGGCTTGAAGACCCTCGAAGAAGCTTCCCGCTTCGTCGAAGGTGTCAACCGGTTGCGCCAGGTTTAGTGAGCCGGGGATCCCGGGCGCCGCCTTCCAATTCGAGCTTCCCCAAGCATAGCCAAGATGGCCGCCCGCGTAGAACCCGCTCCAGTTGTAGCCGGACGAAACGCTATACGGAATCGGCGGAGCCTTCGTTGCCATAATATCGTCGGCCGCGCGCGCTTTCTCCGCGGTTGCCAGCGCAACGCCGATGACAGCCCCCAAGACAAACTTTTTCACCGCAACCCCGCCCGCTCCTCGGCGCATTTTCAAATTGTCATTGTGAAATTGACATCTTCGCCAAAGACACTTTCGTAATTATTCAGCCGAGGTATCACAATATAGCCAATGCTACATATTAGGGATGCAGTCAACTTCATCGTGAAGTTGCGCAGCATAGCCGAGAAGAGAGCGGATGCCCCGACGTGGCCGCTTTGCGCGAAAGACAGAATCCGCGAGTCTTTCCGCGGCGCGAAGAGCCTGCGAGCGAAGAGATGCAAAAATCCCCAAGCATCTTCATGCCCTTCAATCCATATGAATTGAAAGATCAAAACATCCGATCGAAGCCGGCGTCAACTTTTATAGTTTAGAATCAAAGTAAATCGAAAATGGTCAATCTTGATTGTGAAGTAGATCGTAACAAATCTTATATCGTCGTTGCTAGGTGCACGACGCTGGCAACAAATCGGTTTGGACGATAGGGTGGAGTTTGACCCTCCGGTTATGGAATCGCAATGAGCAAACCAACGCTCACGCCAAGCGATTGTTCATGCCCTTTGCCGAAATCGTATCCGTAGCTTGGTTCCAGATACCAACCGAACTTTCGTTCCGGCCACGGCCAGAACATAAACTCGATCACGGCCTCCCCACCGATCGAATCGACGGATTGCCGGCCGCCCGTTGTATGCATCCATTCCGGTCCAACACCGAACTCGAACTCCACTGCGTCGGAAAGCGCAAAGGGCTTCTTGAAGAGGAGATCGGTGGCCCACTGCGTGTGACCGCCGCCAAAGAAAGGGGCAACACCGGCTTCGATTTCCAGCCACTCCTTTACGGCAGAGACTTCTACGGATGCCGCCGGGCCGAAGCCGGAGCCGCCTTCTCGCAGCCCCCCATTCGCCCGCAGCCCCGATTGCCACGATCGCAGAGGGTTCCTTTTCCTCGCTCTGTGCTGCTCCTGCGAACAAGAGCAGCGCGGCCATCGAGGCCAGCATCGCCGCCACGCGATTGATCATTCGAGCCCGCCCCTGGACCTATATACCATACCCTCCTATACTAAAAGCGGCAAGGCAACGCGATCAAGGAAAAACGCGATGACGCATACCATCCGCGAGAAAACCAAACTCTTGGCACGCGTGCGGCGCATCCGCGGGCAAGTCGAAGCCATCGAGCGCGCCCTTGAGGCCGAGGTCGGCTGCGCCGACGTGCTGCAAGTGATCGCCTCAGTTCGTGGTGCCGTCAACGGACTGATGGCGGAGGTGTTCGAGGACCACGTCCGCAATCACGTCTTTGCGCCGGCGCTTGCCGCCAACGAACGCGCCAAAGGTGCGGATGATCTGATGGAGATCGTTCGCACCTATCTCAAGTGAGCCCGTCGAAAGCGAAGCGAGGGACCGATCATGGCCGAGACCATCGCGGCAGACCACAAACACGTTTTTCTTGGCGAGGGTCACGAGAAGAACGAGCGGCGCACCTGGCTGGTGATCTGGCTCTGCGGGGCCATGATGATCGCAGAGATTGTCGGCGGTCTGCTGTTCGGCTCAATCGCGCTCGTAGCCGACGGCCTGCATATGAGCACGCATGCCGGCGCCCTCCTGCTCGCGGCACTCGCCTACACCTACGCCCGCAAGCGTGCCGGTGACCCGAACTTCACGTTTGGCACCGGCAAGTTCGGCGATCTCGCCGGCTTCGCCAGCGCTATCATCCTCGCAATGATCGCTTTGCTGATCGGTTACGAATCCGTCAGCCGTCTTTTTGCACCTGTCGCGATCCATTTTGCCGAAGCGATCCCGATTGCCAGTCTCGGCTTGGCCGTAAACATTGCAAGTGCTTGGCTCCTAAGCGGCGGTGGGCATCATCAAGGCCACAGTCACGGTCGCGCCCATGAGGGACATGACCATGATGAGGCGCACCGCATTACAACCGCCGCCGGAATCGTCGTGCTCGAAGTGTTCGAGGATGGGGTGCCGCCGCGTTTTCGCCTCCGCGTCGAAGCCGGCCCCGCTTTATCGGCACAGGCAGCGTCGGTTGAAACCGTGCGTGCTGATGGCACACGGCAGTTTTTCGCGCTGAAGGACCAGGGCGGTTATCTGGAATCGGTCGAGGAGATACCTGAGCCGCACGCATTCGCTGCATATGTGCGGATCAGCCAGCAGGATTATCCGGTCGTTTTCGAAGAGCATGAACACGCGCACGAATCGGCGGGCCGCGACAACAACATGCGCGCCGCCGTTATTCACGTCATGGCCGATGCCGCAGTGTCCGTGCTTGTGATCACGGGCCTGTTGCTCGCCCGAACCTTTGGCTGGCTCTGGATGGACCCGCTTGCGGGCATTATAGGCGCTAGCGTCATCGCAAGCTGGTCTTACGGCCTGATCCGGGACACCGGCGCAATCCTGCTCGACATGAACCCTGACCGGCGGATGGCGGACAATCTACGGCAAGCGGTTGAGCGCGACGGCGACCAGATCGCCGATCTCCATCTTTGGCGCTTGGGGCCGGGGCATCTGGGAGCGATTATTTCGGTCATCACGACGCAATCCCGCGAAGCTGATTATTATCGCGCCCGACTCGGTCGGTTCAAATCGCTCTCACATCTCACCGTCGAGGTTTTGCATAAATCTTGAGTCTCGCCCTCTATCTGCGCCGCCGCTTCGGCTTCTGGATGTCTTCAAACTTTCGATTTGCGGATGCCTTCGCCGCTTCGGCCGCCGCGCGATAATAGGTCCACAGGATGCGCGCGGCGACGGCGCGCCACGGCCGCCATGGATCGGCCAATGCCTGCATCTCCTTCGCCGTCGGTCGTGCCGGCAGCGCGAAAGCTACCCTCGCGGCTTCCTGCAAGGCGAGATCGCCGGCCGGCCAGGCGTCGGCGTGACCGAGGCAAGACAGCAGATAAATGTCGGCCGTCCACGGCCCGATGCCGTCCACGGCGGTGAGCGCGGCGTGCGCCTCTTCGGCGGCGAGCTCACCGAGCGCAGCGAGCGCAAGGTCGCCGCGCTTGACGGCGCGGGCGATCGCCTTGAGCGCGCGGATTTTGGGCGCCGACAGCCCGAGCCGCGCCAGCCGTGCCGGGCGCGCGCGCAGGATGGCCGCCGGGTCGAGCGGATCGAACGCTGCGGCGAGGCGCCCCCAGATGGCGTTGGCGCTCGCGGTCGAAAGCTGTTGCGCCACGACGATGGCCGCGAGCCCGGCGAATCCATCCGTCCGCCGCCGCAGCGGCGGCCGTCCGGCGGTGGCAAGCAGCGCGACGAATCGCGGATCGGCTTTTCCGAGCGCGGTAAGGGCGGCCTCGAGATCGGCCTCGGTGTGGATATGGGACTGCATCATCGTTCCGGCTGTTTCGAGGCCGATATGCAAACCTCGCGGGTCGGGATTACTTAGTCGATTGAGCGGACCTCATTGGTCAAACCTGCCAATCCTGGAAGCCAATCGTCTATGTACACCCGCGTCTTCCGTTTTGCGCCAAGCCCGAACGGGTATCTACACCTCGGCCATGCCTATTCGGCATTGCTTAATCACGACATGGCGCGCGAGGTCGGCGGCCGGCTTCTGTTGCGCATCGACGACATCGACGCCGCGCGCTGCCGGCCGGAATACGAGGCTGGGATCTACGAGGACCTCGGCTGGCTCGGCATCTCCTGGCAGCCGAACGTGCGGCGGCAGAGCGAGCATTTCGAGGATTACCAAGCCGCGGTGGCAAAGCTCGAAGCCGACAAGCTCATCTATCCAAGCTTCGAGAGCCGCGGCGAAATCAGCGCGCTCGTTGCCGAGTGCGACCGGCGGGGACATTGGCCGCGCGATCCCGACGGCGTGCCGCTATATCCCGGCCACGCGCGTAAAATGCCGCGATCCGAACGCGAACGCCGGCGCCGCGACAGCCAGCCGTTCGTGCTCCGGCTTGCCATGGATGCGGCGGTCGCGCGGGCCGGCGTGCTCACCTGGACCGAAACCGGCCTGGGACCGCAGGGTCAAACCGGCGTCGTCGCCGCGGCGCCGCAGATGTGGGGCGACGTCGTGCTGGCGCGCAAGGAAGTGCCGACGAGCTATCATCTGGCAGTCGCCGTCGACGACGCTCTTCAAGGCGTGACCGAGGTCGTGCGCGGGCAGGATTTGTTCTGGTCGACCAGCATTCACCGGCTGTTGCAGGCGCTGCTCGGCCCGCCGGAGCCGATCTATCATCACCACAAGCTCATTCTTGACGCCGGCGGCAGGAAGCTCTCGAAGTCCAGTCAGGCGACAAGCTTGCGCGAGTTACGCGCCGGGGGCGCTACGCCGTGGGATATCAGGCGCTTGGTGGGGCTCGGGCGTCGGGCGTGATCGCGATTTGTGCACCGAGCTTGTTTTGTTTGATCCGCCGCCGTGCCATGCTGAGCACCGCGGGGCTGTCATGGCGTGTTCGAGATCGAACAAAACGTCGGCCGGCAAGCCGGCGCGACGGATGAAACCGCGGCGCGCGCG
Source organism: Xanthobacteraceae bacterium (assembly GCA_049517455.1). Lineage (GTDB taxonomy): Bacteria > Pseudomonadota > Alphaproteobacteria > Rhizobiales > Xanthobacteraceae > BOG-931. The sequence continues at coordinate 23,523 of JBEKSB010000042.1, read as the reverse complement.
GCCGGCGGATACGAAACGCGCGGCCGAGGCTTCGCTTGCGGCCTACGCGCACGACATCCGCACGGCGCTCACCGGCATCCTCGCGCTCGGCGAATTGCTGGCAAGCTCCAATCTGGGCGAACGCGAACGGCGCTGGGCTTCGGGCATCAAAGGAAGCGTCGAGCATCTTGTTTCGCTCACGACATTGATGATCGACGCGGCCAAAGCCGACACTGGGGCGATCACGCTGCGGGAGAAGATTTTCCGGCCGCGCCGTCTCATTGAAGAGCTGGCGGAGTCGCTTGCCGTGCGTGCGGAGACCAAGGGCCTCGCCGCCGAAGTCACGGTCGCGGACGGGTTGCCGGAACTGCTCTTGGGGGATGCGGTACGGCTTCGCGCCGTGCTGGAAAATCTCATCGACAACGCGGTGAAGTTCACCGAACGCGGCGGCGTGCGGGTGGAAGTGACGACCGCGCGTGCGCGGCGCGGGCACATAAAGGTTGTCTTCGCCGTCACCGACAGCGGCATCGGGCTTAAGCCCGCCGAGATCAAGCGGCTCTTCCGTCCGTTCGCGCAGGCAAATGCGGATATTGCGCGGCGCTACGGCGGGGCGGGGCTTGGGCTTGCCGTCGTCCAAGCGCTGGCGAAGCTCATGGGCGGCGATCTGACGGTCAGCAGCAGGCACGGCCGCGGTTCATCGTTTTGTTTCTCGGCGGTGTTCGCGATCGCGCCGGTCCAGGCAGTGGGAACCACGCCGCCGCAACAAACAACGGCGCCAGTGCGCCGACTTGCGGTCCTGTGTGTGGAGGACAACCCGTATGGCCGGGTCATTCTCAACACCATTCTCACCGAGCTCGGTCACCGCGCCGATTTTGCCGGCTCGGGCGAGGAGGCGGTCGCTGCCGTGACGCGCGGCTACGACGCGGTGTTGATGGACGTGACGCTTCCCGGGATTGACGGTCTTGAAGCCACGCGTCGCATCCGCACGCTTCCCGATATCGCAAGCCGAACACCGATCATCGGCATCTCCGGGCGGACCGAACTGGGCGATGAAGAGGCCGCGCGTGCCGCCGGCATGGACTCTTATTTGCGCAAGCCGGTGAGCCCGAGCGCGCTCAGCGAGGCGCTGGCCGCAGGCGTTCCAACACCCAAGCAATCGAGCGGCTAATTGGCGACAGCGGCAACCGGAAACCAGCGCTGCGACAATTCGATGAACTCGACGGCTTCGCCGGCGCCCGCATCAGCGCAGCCGCTGCAAAGTGGAAATCAGGCGTAGCAGCACCGCGTCCGGTCACAGCACACACGCCGCCATCCGGTTGATCAAGCGCGGTATCACCAGCCGTTTCCCGGCCCTGAAGCCACGCCAGCCGGTCTCCGCGGTTTCCGGCGCGTTGGAGCGGGGCGCCAGCTTGAAAAGGCGCGTTTGGGCAACGGCGCTGCGCCCAAAGAACGCGGTTCGAACGACGCCGGGGCTAAGGCAGGTTACGGTCACGCCGGTTCCCGACACTTCCGCCGCCAGAGCAGCGGTGAAGGAATTCACGTAGGCCTTCGATGCATAGTACGTGGCCATGTTTGGTCCCGGGGTATAAGCGGTAATCGAACCGACATTGAGCACGCCCCCGCGCCGCCTCGCGATCATGCCCGGAAGAAAGCGAAGCGTCAGGTCGGTCAATGCACGTATGTTGACGTCAATAAGCTTGAGATGCTCTTCCCGGTTTGATTCCGCAGCGGCTCCAAACACCCCGAATCCGGCGCTGTTCACCAGCACGTCGCAGTAGACGCCGACTTCGGCGAGCTTGTTTTCGACGAGTTGCCCGGCGTCGAGGCCGGCAATATCGACGGAGAAGGCGTGAGCCTCTACAGCAGAGCTGCGGAGCTCTGCGACAAGATCGTCGAGGGCTTCTTGCGAACGACCGAGAAGCAGCATGACGAAGCCCTCGCGGGCAGCCACGCGGGCAAGCTCGTGTCCAATTTCCGACGAGGCACCCGTTACGACGATAGCCGGCTTCATTGGAGTATGTGCGCGCTGGGCTTGGACGTGGCTTTCACGGAAGCGGGCTCGCAGCCCGCCGCACTTTGGGGCGCGTGCCAACAGAGCAATGGTCGTCGCTCAGGCTGGCTGTTCCGCCAGGAGTTCGATGAGCCCCATGCCAGTGACGATGCAGAACACGACTTCGCGGGCTTCTACAGCAATATTTTAGCCGGCTAGCGCCGCGACCGGCGTTATGCGGCCACGGCCGACAATGAAAAGGTCGTGCAAGGCGTGCAGCGAAACGATCAAGATCAAGAGCGAGCGCATCGCGCTTCCAGCTCCGGTATACCCGGGTGTGATCCTCATAGCGGCTCTGAGCAGCTGGAGCTTTCTCCAATCAAACACGCCTACGGCGTCCGTCGCCGCCCTTGAAAGCAGGTGCTGGGCCCACTCCGATCGGAGTACTTCGTCGGCTGCCCTTGGCGGGGCAAGGAAAATCCTCTTGCGTGACAGGAGAGTTTCCGGCGGCAAGCGCGCCGCAAAAGCATTCCTGATGAGTTTCTTCCCGGACGATTTCCCAACGAGCATGTCGTCGCCAAGAGCGGCTGCGAACGCGACGACACCGTCATCAAGGAACGGAACGCGGCCCTCGAGGGAATTTGCCATTTCCTGCCGGTCAGCGAGGAAATTCAGAAGATAAGCGGGCAGGTCGTATTTGAGAGCCAGAAACCGATCCAGATTTGTCGGCGTCATTGCGGGGACCGCGTTGGATTGCAGATCCTGGCGGATCGATTCGAGTGCGCGCAGCGGCGAAAAATAGCGGACGAAATCGGGATTCAAGAGCGGGCGAAGCAAGCGACCGTAAAATAACGCTCTGAGCCCCATATTCGGGGTGGAGGCGAACAACGCTTTGAGCCGATTGCGGTCCTTCTCACGCGGCGCGGAAAGAAAACCAGAGGCAAATTCTCGCGACCCAAGCAAGCGCCACCAGTTGGCGAGTTGTCGGCCTGCGCCGGATTGCTTCTTTGTCCCGTCGTTTGCACCAAAATAGGCGTAACCGGCGAAAAGCTCGTCCGCGCCCTCGCCGGTCATGATGGCCTTGACCTGTTTCGACGCTGCGCGCGACAGCATGAACTTCGCGGTGCCGTGGCAATTGATGACGGGAATTTCGCTGTGCCAAATCGAATGAAGGAAATTGTCGGCAATATCCCTGTCACGAACCGGCACTACGTAATGTTCCACCCCGAGACGGGATGCCGTGTGCACGGCCGCCGGACTTTCATCGAGGAAATCGTCTTCAAATTTGATCGTGAAGGCTTTCAGGGATCGCGCGCCCAGGTGCACCATCGAAGCAAGTACGGCGGATGAGTCGATCCCGCCCGAAAGATAGACTCCGATCGGATAATCGCCGTGCAGCCGCACGCGTACCGCCTCGTCGAATACGTCGAGGAAATCGCGTTCCAGTTCAACTGCGTCCCTTGGGGGTCCGCGCTCCTCCAATCTCAGGTTCCAGTAGGGCCGTTCCGAAATCCCGGCCGCGCTCATTTCCACAAACGATGCGGGCTTGACCTCGCGAATGGTCGAAAATGCCGTGTTGCCGGGAATGGTGATGCCGAAAAGCTTGGAGGCAAGCGAAGCATTGTCGAACGCCCGCGGAACCTTGGGGTTCGCGAGCAGGGCCTTGATTTCCGACCCGAACAGCGCTGAGCCGGCCGTCGCGTGATAATAGAGAGGCTTGATGCCGAACCGGTCTCTGACGAGATACAGCGTCCGGCTTTCGCTGTCGTAGAGCGCAAACGCAAATTCGCCTCGCAGCAATGCAAACCCTGCAGTGCCCTGCAACTCGTAAACGTACGGAATAATCTCGACGTCCGATCGAAGCACGGGGTTGGTCCCCGATCGCCGAACGAGTTCCGCCAGCTCCCGATGATTGTAGATCTCGCCGTTACAGACCGCAAAAATTGTCTTCCGGCCGTTCCAGACCGGTTGCGCTTCGCCTCCTTTGAAAAATGAGAGCTGCGCGTGAGCAAGTGCGAGCTTGCCATCCGGGCTGAACCAGCACGTATTCCCCTCCGGTCCGCGATGCGCAAGCGAATCGATCATTGCCGCGATGACGCCCGGCGTCGGCGCGGCGCCATCCCAATCGAATTCACCGGCAATGCCGCACATGGAATTTCTCGAAGATTTTGTGTCGAGGAGTTTTGGCGTCGGGAGCCTTGGCGTCGGGAGCCTCGGCAAACGCCGCAGTCAGTGAATTTTCGTATTCGTTGCGACCGCGCTTCCAGTGTCAACCTCAATCTGCGCGGCTTCCAGATAGGTACCGTCGGACGCGATCGCCGCGACCACTTGGTCGGGAGATCCTGCGACGCGGTATTGAAGCGGCAAGGGCCCGCAACAGATCATGAAAAAATCGTAGAAGTACCGACGCTCGTTGCCCGCCGTGAACTGGCGGTGCAGCCGCAACGGGTTCAAACGCATGCGCCGATAGGTCGAGTCGGTCACCATGTTGCGGAGGCGGACGCTTCTGACCACCGGCTTGCCGCAGGCCGGCAACCCCATTTCGACGACAGGATCGGTCTTGTAGAAATTGAAAATGTCGACCACCGCTTGATATTCGACCCAGAAGATTGCGGGCTCCGCGACCACGGTGGCCACCGCATGGCGGAACTGTTCGGCCGCCGGATGCAGCCCGATCTTGAGGAGCGACGACCCGGCCGAAACCAGGTTGATGCCGGCGGCGTTGCGGATGAACTGCGGATCCTGCCGCAGGGCGCGCGCGACGACCTCCATCATGATCACCGCCCCCAGGCTGTGGCCGAAAACGACAATCTCGTCGGCCGCCGAAGTTCTCACACGCTCGGAGAAGGCGCGCGCCAGCTGATCGAGTTTTGTTTCGAGTTCCGGACGGCGCCGGTGAACGATGTCAGCGGCAAAGCTCCAGTCAAGCAAAGCGTAATTCAGAAAAAGCCTGCGCCCCGCCCAACGGATGAGCAACGCAACGCAAACGATCCCGAGCAGGGGGGCAAAAAACGATCGCCACGGCACGGCGCTCGGCAGCGCAAAACGGGCGATGATGAAACCGGCGATCGCAAACAACACCAACAGCAAAGGCGGATAAGCGAAGAACAGTATATACCGCGAATTCGTCTGCAGATATCGGACCGCGGCACCCGACCACAGGAAGTCAAACAGCGCGGCAAACCCGAGTGCAATCTGTCGCAGGCTCACCTGAGAGAAGTCGGCGACAAGATCTATCCAGTCGAGCAACACGACGTCGGTTTCAACTCGCCAATTGGGACCGGCGCTGTCGATCCGCCATGTTATGCCGCCATCCGGTGCCGTTATCGGTGATGACAGCTCTGCCGTCGCGGTCCACGTATGCCGGAAGTTATTCAACTCGCGCTCGAAGCGCCGGTAGATACGGGCCGGCGGCGACGGCTCGTAGCCGATGATGTAAAAAACACATCGCGTTTTGACGCTGGAGGGGGATAGCGACGAATGCCGGGACGCGGGATCGCGTAACATTCCGAAGACCTTAGCTTGCGTATCCCGAACATCGGTTGCCTGTGCCACGGTAACCGGCCAAACCGCCATTGTGAAGGGAATCGCGTCTGGACTATGGCGCGAGACCGCGAACGCCCCGATCGAACGCGCAGCAAATTCCGAACCGCAATTGGAACTCACAGCACCCAATGGATTTGGACCGCGCTGTCGGGCTTTCGCCGCCGCAGATCAGCCGGCACACCGCTCAATCGCGGCTTGGCGCCGATCCTTCGACGATGCGAACCACATCGGACATGATGCGGTTCAATTCGAAATCCTTCGGCGTATAGACCCCGGCAACGCCGGCGTCTTTCAGGGCGCTCGCATCCTGCGGCGGGATGATGCCGCCGACCACGACCGGCACGTCGTCGATGCCGGCCGCCTTCATCCGCGCCATGACGTCCTGCACCAGCGGCAAATGCGAGCCGGACAGGATCGACAGGCCGACGACGTGCACGTTCTTTTCCGCCGCCGCAGCGGCGATCGCCTCCGCGGTCAGACGGATGCCGTCATAGACCACATCCATGCCGGCGTCGCGGGCGCGGGCGGCAATTTGTTCGGCGCCGTTGGAATGGCCGTCGAGGCCGGGCTTGCCGATCAGGAACTTCAAGCGACGGCCGAGTTTTTTCGATATGCGATCGACTTCGGCGCGGATGTCGTCGAGACCCTCGGCGTCGTTGCGCATGGCGGTGCCGACGCCAGTCGGCGCCCGGTATTCGCCGAAGGCGGCGCGCAGCGCGAAGCCCCACTCGCCGGTGGTGACGCCGGCTTTGGCGCAGGCGATCGAGGGCGGCATGATGTTGGCGCCGGACCGCGCCGCTTTGCGTAATGACGCCAGCGCCGCCTCGACCGCGGCGTGGTCGCGGGCGGCGCGCCAGGCGTGGAGCCGCGCGACCTGTCCGGTCTCCGCGTCCTCCGATACCGTGAGCACCGCGTCGGCGGCATCAGCAAGCGGCGACGGCTCGGTCTCGACGAAGCGGTTGACGCCGACCACCGTCTGCTCGCCGCGTTCGATCGCCTCGACGCGGCGCGAATTCGATTCGACGAGCTGTTGCTTGAGATAGCCGGATTCGACGGCCGCGACGGTGCCGCCCATCTGCTCGATCTGCTTGAGTTCCTCCTTCGCCGCCTTTTTAAGCTCGGCGACCTTGGCGGCGATGACCGGCGAGCCGTCGAACAGGTCGCCGTATTCCAGGAGGTCGGTTTCGTAGGCGAGAATCTGCTGCATGCGCAGCGACCATTGCTGGTCCCACGCCCGCGGCAGGCCGAGCGCCTCGTTCCAGGCCGGAAGCTGCACCGCGCGGGCCCGCGCGTTCTTCGACAGCGTCACCGCCAGCATCTCGAGCAGGATGCGGGCGACGTTGTTTTCCGGCTGCTGCTCGGTGAGGCCAAGCGAATTGACCTGCACGCCATAGCGGAACAACCGCTGCTTCGGATCGGTCACGCCGTAGCGCTGGCGCGTGATCTCGTCCCAAAGCTCGGTGAAGGCGCGCAACTTGCAGATTTCGGTGACGAAGCGCAGGCCGGCATTGACGAAAAACGAGATGCGCCCGACTACATCGCCGAACTCTTCGGGCGCGCACTCGCCCGACGCCTTCACTGCGTCGAGCACGCCGATCGCGGTGGCAAGCGCGAACGCGAGCTCCTGCACCGGTGTCGCTCCCGCCTCCTGAAGGTGATAGGAGCAAACATTCATCGGATTCCATTTCGGCATTTCCTTGGTCGTGAACAGGATCACGTCCTTGGTCAGCCGCATCGACGGCGCCGGCGGGAACACGTAGGTGCCGCGCGAAAGATATTCCTTGATGATGTCATTTTGCGTTGTACCGGTGAGTTTGGCGCGCGGCACGCCCTGTTCATCGGCCAGCGCGACATAGAGCGCCAGCAGCCAGGCGGCGGTGGCGTTGATGGTCATCGACGTGTTCATCTCGCCGAGCGGGATGCCGTCGAACAGCTTGCGCATGTCGCCGATATGCGAGATCGGAACACCGACCTTGCCGACCTCGCCCTTGGCATGCGGATGGTCGCTGTCGTAGCCGGTCTGCGTCGGCAGATCGAAGGCGACCGAGAGCCCAGTCTGCCCCTTGCTCAGATTCTTGCGGTAAAGCGCGTTCGACGCCACCGCGTCGGAGTGGCCCGCATAGGTGCGGAACATCCAAGGCTTGTCGCCTCGTGTTTTGTCGCGGCGCAGCTGTTCGCCCATCGGTGTTCCACGCATTCCGGCACCGCTAATGTGACGCGAATTTTGTTGCGACGCAACATGCGCGGTACGACACCAATGCCAAAACAATCAGCACGGCGGCGAGCCCGACTTGGGCCTTCACATACGGGTAAATCAGAATGAGCGCGCCAGCGCCGGCAAGGCCGGCGTTTTCGATCGAGGACATTCCGTGCTCGAACGCATAGCGCAGAAGAAAAGCCACGGCCACGGCGAGGACGACCAAATCGTACATATAGAGATAAGGCGTGGCGAAGAGTGTGCCGGCGGCGAGCGCGGCAGCCTTAAGCTCGAACGCGACTCGGCTTCGCCACAGCCAAACAAGTCCTGCCGCGAGCGCCAGCGTGCCGATCGCCTGCACGGTCCAGGCAACTGTCTCTCCGGCGCCATGCGCGCGCATGAGACCGAACAGACTCTGCAGCCGGTCCCAGTCGGCGGCGCCTTCGCCCAGCACGACGCGGCTGGTGACCGGCAATCCATCGAGGAAAACCTGCCAGGAGGTGATGCCGAAGGCGAGCCACGACAGCGCGGCCAGCCCTACAGCGACCAAAGCCGCAAAGGCGAGCGTCAACCAGCGCCGATCCGCGATCAGCACGATCGGAAACAACAAACCGAATTGCGGCTTGTAGGTGAGGAGCCCGAGACAGATGCCGGCGAGCGCGGGACGACGCTCCATCAGCGCGAGCGTGCCGCCGATCAGCGATGCCGTGAGGAAGCCGTTTTGCCCTGCGGTCACGTTCCAGAGCGCGGCGGGAAAGCCAAGCGCGAGGAAAATCCCAGCGCGCGCGCCGAGAATGGCCGCCAGCGTCGCGACGTAGGCGGCGAGCGTCGCGACCAGCCAGAAGATCGCGGCGACGAGATATGGCAGCGCGGCCAGCGCTGCGGCAACAAACAAAAATGTCGGCGGATAATGCCAGCCGTAATAGTTGGCGAAGGCGTGACCGACGGCGCGCATTTCGGCCGCCTTGTGCAGCGGCCAGTCGTAAGCGGCTGCCGGATCGCCGTCGAGCGTGAGCCGTCCCGCCGCCCAGACATTGACGAAGTCGTTGGCGATCGGCTTGCCTTGCGCGTCGGTCAAAAAATGACCATCGAGATAAGCACTGCCCAGCACGATCAGATAGCCGAGCGCCAACATCAGTCCGATCGGCGCGATAAGCCGCGCCGCCGGCGGCTGCGGCGCGGCCGGGAGATCGGCGCGCACAATCGTCTGTCCGCTCATGTGGCGACGCTCGGCGGGGCATGCGCGCGGCGCGCGATCAGCGCCGCCACGACGAGAACCGCGGCAAAGCCGACCGGCGCCTTTACGAACGGGAAGATCAGAATAAGAAGGCAGGCCAAGCCGATGCCGGCCATTTCCTGCAGCAAGAATGCGCGCGCGCGGCCGAGGCGGAACAGAAAGGCCAGCGGGACGGCCAGCACCACGAGGTCATACGTATAGAGATAGGGCGTCGCCAGCATGGCTCCGGCGCCAAGCGCCGCCGCTTTGATCTCATAGGCGACGCGGCGTCGCCAAAGCACGGCGATCGCAGCCGCCGCGGTTAGTGCGGTGGCGGCTTGCATGGTCCAGGCCAGCGTCTCGCTGCCGCCCAGCATGCGCGTCAGCCCGAAGGCGGTTTGCAGCTTGCTCCAATCGGCCCAGCCCTCGGAGAGGAAGGCATGCGAGGTGTGGCCGATATTGCCGAAGAAGGCCTGCCAGGTGTCATTGCCGAAGGCGAGCCACGACGCGGCCACCATCAGTGCCGCGACGATCGCTGCAGTGAAAAATGCGCGCCAGTGCCCGCTTGCGACGAGCGCGATCGGAAACAGCACGCCGAGATGCGGCTTGTAGGTGAGAAGCCCGAGCAGTACGCCGGCAAGGATCGGCCGCCGCTCGAGGACAATGAGCGCACCGCCGACCAGACCGGCAGTAAGAAATCCATTCTGGCCGACGATGAAATTCCCGAGCACAGCAGGGAACGCGGCAGCGAGGAGATAACCCACGCGGTCGCCGACGATAGCGCGGATGGCGATGAGGTAGGCTGGGAAGGTACCAAACACCCAAAGGGCATAGGCAATCGCATAAGGGAGAACCGACAGAGCGGCGGCGACGAACAGGAAGGTCGGCGGATAATGCCAGCCAAAATAGCCGTCGAATGAGTGACCGACGGCGGTTTCCTCCATAAGCTTGTGGGTCGGCCAGTCATAGGCCGCTGCCGCGTTGCCGGCGAGAACCAACCGCCCGGCAGCCCAGACATTGACGAAGTCCGACTCCACGCCGCTGCCGTTGGGCGCCACCAGCCAAAAGCCTTTGAAGTACGACGCGGCGAGATAGACCGCGTTCGCCACGACAAACGCGAAGCAGACAAGCTCGACCGGCCGGGCCAGCTTGGCGCCGGCGCCGCGCGCGGGAGATATTTCGTAGAAGGCCATCGGCGGCCGGGCCTCGCTATAAATCGCCGCGAAGCTAGGCCGGGCCGCCTTGAAGAACCCTTAAACGCCCTTGTAGGAAGTGCTTTCTTACGTGAATCGTTTGACTAGCCTCAGCACGATCAACAGGATTACCGCGCCGATGAAAGCGTCGATGACCGCGGCGATGAATCCGACGCCGAGCACGATCCCGATCCGCGGCAACAGCCACCCGGCGACGACCGCGCCAATAATGCCGACGACGATGTCGCCGATCAGGCCGAAGCCGCCACCCTTGACGACCATGCCGGCAAGCCAGCCGGCGATCGCGCCGACGATCAGCCAAATGATAATGCTCTGAGCTTCCATGTTTCCCCCCGAATTGCCCTTCCTGCAGAAGCCGCGTCTGATGCGATGGCGCGGTCAGCGTCCCCGGACCATAAGGCCTCGGAGCGTGTCTGTCAGCACCGCCGTCTGACCGACGACGACTTTGCGTTCCCAAGTACTTATTGCGCTGCAATATCAACTGCGGCACACTATCGGTTCAACCACAACCTGCGGATCAACTGGAGCCCATCATGGCCGTCGCGCAGAAGAAGCCATCAGCGGCGCCGCTGAAGGATCTCTACGATATCGGCGAGGTGCCACCGCTCGGTCATGTGCCGGCGAACATGCACGCTTGGGCGATCCGCAAGGAAAGGCACGGGCCGCCGGAGACGGCGATGCAGCAGGAAGTCGTGCCGACTTGGCCGATCGGCGACGACGAGGCGCTGGTCTACGTCATGGCCGGCGGCGTCAACTATAATGGCGTGTGGGCAGGGCTGGGAACGCCGATCTCGCCGCTCGACGTCCATAAGAACCCGTTCCACGTTGCCGGTTCGGATGCTTCCGGTGTGGTCTGGGCGGTCGGCTCGAAGGTCAGGCGCTGGAAGGTTGGCGACGAGGTCATTGTTCACTGCAATCAGGACGACGGCGACGATGAGGACTGCAACGGCGGCGACCCGCTGTTGTCGCCGTCGCAGCGCATCTGGGGCTACGAGACGCCGGACGGCTCATTCGCGCAATTCTGCCGCGTGCAGTCGCGCCAGCTCATGCAGAAGCCGGCGCATCTGACCTGGGAAGAAGCGGCGTGCTACACGCTAACGCTCGCGACCGCCTATCGCATGTTGTTTGGTCATCCGCCGCACCTGCTGAAACCGGGCGACAACGTGCTGGTCTGGGGCGCCTCGGGCGGTCTCGGCGTGTTCGGTGTGCAGCTCGTCGCCGCCTCGGGCGCCAACGCCATCGGCGTGGTGTCCGATGACTCGAAATCCGAATATGTGTTCAATCTCGGCGCCAAGGGCGTCATCAACCGCAAGGAATTCAAGTGTTGGGGCCAGATGCCCACGGTCGGCACGCCCGAATACGACGCCTGGACTAAAGAGGCGCGGCGCTTCGGCAAGGCGATCTGGGACATCACCGGCAAGCGCGACGTCGATATCGTGTTCGAGCATCCCGGCGAGGCGACGTTCCCGGTGTCATGCCTGGTGGTCAAGCGCGGCGGCATGGTGGTGTTCTGCGCCGGCACGTCGGGCTACAACATCACGTTCGATGCGCGCTATGTCTGGATGCGGCAGAAGCGGGTGCAGGGATCGCATTTCGCGCATCTCAAGCAGGCGAGCGCAGCCAATCGCTTCGTCATCGATCGCCGCATCGATCCGTGCATGAGCGACGTGTTTCCGTGGGAGAAGATCCCCTACGCGCACGAATTGATGCGCACGAACCGTCACAAGCCCGGCAATATGGCGGTGCTGGTCAATGCCGGGCGCCCCGGCCTGCGGAATTTTGACGACGTGCTGGAAGCGGCATCATTGCCGGAGCTGAACCGCCAATCCGGCCGGGGCTGACTAAATCTGCATTAGTCCGTCTGCTCGCGCACGCGTGCGATCACGGCGTTGAGCTCGCCGCCATAGACGAAAATCCAGGCGCTGTAATAGAGAAACACCAGCGCGATCATCGCCGAGGCGAGGCCGGCGTAATAGGTCACGTAGGTGTAGGCGAAATCGGCGAGGTAGTGGCCGAAGGCGAAGCCGCAGGCCAGCCACAGCACCAGCGTGGCCGCGATTCCCGGCCACACCTTGCCCAGCCCGCGCCGCCCGGCCGGCAGCCACATGTGCAGAATGAACAGCGCCACCGCGAGCACCCCGCCGCCGATGCCGAAGCGCGCGATATCGTAATGGGCTTCGAGCGGCTCGAGCCAGGGCGCGTATTTGGCGGCGGCCTTGAAGATCAGCGGTCCGAGCACCACCAGGAACGCCAGCACCAAGAGCGCCAGCGCGCTGACCAGCACGTAGCCGATCGACTCGAGCCGCAGCAGCCACCAGCCGCGCTCTTCGCGCAGCCCGTAAGCCCGATTAAGCCCGATGCGCAGGCTCTCGACGCCGCTCGAGGCGAAGTAGACGGCGAACACCGCGCCGAGAGTGAGGACGCCGCCGCGCGCGGTCGTGAGGACGTTATGGATCTCACTGGCGATCGGGCTTGCGACCTGCTGCGGCCAGGCCGCGAACAGCAGCCGGGCGACTTCGTCGGCCAGATTGGTCGAGCCGGCGAAGCCCGCGAGCGCCGTTACGACAATAAGAAACGGGAACACCGCCATCAAAATCGACAGCGCGATATGGCTGGCGATCGCCCAGCCGTCGTCACGGTTGAAGCGCCAGAAGGCTTCAATAACGACGTGGAAGATCAGTCGTATCGTGTCCACTGCGGGGCGGCCTTCGCGGAGGGTTTGAGCAACCAGATACGTCATTCTACTGCGCTTGCGAAGCCGTCAGGCGCGCGTTAGGTGTAGTCGCCGCCATTGTCGACGATCAGGAACTGCCCGGTGACGGCGTCGCTGTCGGGCGCCGCCAGGTAGATTAAAGTGCCGATAAGCTCGCCGGCAAACACGTCCTTCTTGATCGCACGCGAGTTCAGCACGTAGTCGTGCAGTCCCGGACGGCCTGCCATCGCCGCCGCCACCGAATCGTTCATCACCAATCCCGGCGCCAGTGAATTTACCCGGATGCCGTAGGCGCCCAGCTCGCGCGCCATGGACCGTGTCATCGCGGTAATAGCGCCTTTGCTGGTGACGTAGTGCAAGCGATGGGACAGCCCCGACAGCATTGTCGTCGAGCTGAGATTGATGATCTTGCCGTAGTTGTTGCGGCGCATGGCGGGGATCGCGGCCTTGGTGCAGAGGAACGTTCCCCGGACGTTGACCGCCATGAAGTCGTCCCACAACTCGACCGGGATGTCTTCGATCGAAACCGGCGGAATGTTCGAGCCGATGGCGGCGTTGTTGACGAGGATATCGAGCCGCCCGAACTTTTTCTCCGTTTCCGCGACCATCGCATTGACGGACTTGGTGTCGCGGACATCGGCGAGGATCGCGTGAGCCATTCCGCCACTGCCGGCAATCTCCGCTGCGACCGAGCTGCAATCCTTGGCGTCGGCGACAACGACTTTTGCGCCTTCGGCGGCGAGCGCTTTGGCGAACACCGATCCGAGCGCGGCCTTTTGGCCCGCCGCCGCCCCGGTTACGAGCGCGACTTTTCCTTCCAGACGCGACATGACGATTTCCTTTGCAAAATTCCTTCAGCGCAGTCCGGCCTGCACGAGCAATGGATAGGTGACGTTCTTGAATTCCCGCATGCCCTCCTCGAAGCGCGGCCATGACAACAGCACACCGTCGAGGCCCATGGCCGAGAGCATCTTGAGACCGTCGACCACCTGTTCCTTGGTGCCGATCAGCGGATAGCCGCCCCAGCCCGCGATGAAAAGTTCCTTGAGATGCTTTATAGCTTCAGGCGAAAAGGTCTTGGCGTTGAGGCCCAGCGTATCCAGCGCGAACGTCACCGCCTCCCAGTCGCCTTTCTCTTTCACGATGTAATCGGAATATCGGCGCGCCTCTTCTTCCGTGTCCGCCTGGATGATGTTCGCGGACGTCCACACCGCGACCTCGCGGCCGTATTGTTCGCGCGCGAGCTTGCGATACGACTCGACCTGCGCCTTGTTCTGCTCGAAGCTCGGCGCACCCAGCGCCGTGAACACGAGGTCGCAGAATTTGCAGGCAAAGTGGCGGCCGCGTTCCGAGCCGCCGGCATTCATGATCGCAGGGTAGGGCCGTTGGATCGGCTTCGGCTGCAGATAGCCTTTGACGATCCTGTAGAACTTGCCCTCGTGGTCGAATTCCTCGTCCTCCGTCCACAGCCGCTTCACCACATGGAGCCACTCTTCGGCCATGTCGTAACGGTCCCCGTGCGGAAGCATTTCGACGCCGAACATGTCGATTTCCGGCTTGTTCCAGCCGGTCACGATATTGAGGATGAGGCGGCCATTGGAGATATGGTCGATGACCGCGCCTTGTTTTGCCGCGACGATCGGATGATTGATCGAGCAATGCGAGGTGGCGACAACGCCGGCGTTTTCGGTCGACGCGGCGATGCCCGACGCCCAGGTGTAGGTCTCGAAGCTCGGGCCCGCCGGATTGAGCTTGCCGCCGAAGCCGCGCCAGCGCGCCACCGGCACCAGCGCCTCGAACTCCATCTCGTCGGCGAGTTTGGCGAGCGCGACCGTATTCGGCCAACTGATTTTCAGCCGCCCCTCGACGTCGGCCATCAGGCAGCCGTAGTCGAGATTGCTCTGGAACGTCCCGAGCTTGAGCTTGCGGTTGTTGAACACCGGATTGGTCAAACGCCGCTCGTTACGCATGTTTGCGCTTCGGTCCAATGAACTCTCCCTCGACGTTGCTGAGGCGATCTCTTCTTCGCGCCCCGTGCGCTTTGCGCGTTCCGCACCTAGCGGAGTTAGATTATTGCTGCAATGCCGCCGTCAAACTATCACGCTCAAGAAGGGGTATGGCCCGCCACCGGCGGTTGCCGATATAACGCATGCCGGCGTACCCGATCAGGAACAGGGTTGCTTTACTGACGATGCCGTAGGCCAACATGAAAGACGCCCAGGTTGCCATGCTGAAGTTCAGGGCGACGATCGTGTTCACTGCGGCAGAAATGAACATCAGCCCCGACCAAGCGAAGCCCAGGATGACGGCGATATCCGGCACTACCGCCTTGGCGACGGGGGACAGATAGCGGTTTATCCATCCTGGCTTTAGCATCACCACGCCGACGACGACGTAGATCAGGCTCGGCTTGACCATCACGAAGCGCGGATCCTTGGTCAGGAGCGTGGCCGCGCCTGAGCCCACCACCAAGAAGAGACTCATCCACTGCATGGTGTCGATCGGCTTCTTGCGCATGAACTCCCAGCCGATCTGGGAGACGCCAAGCGCCACACCGAGCATTACCGATAAGGGAATATTTTGGGTCAGCAGAAGAAGCACGACAAACAAGAACGTCGACGCCATGTCGAGGAGCAGCAGTTTCGCCGCCGCGAATAAATTTCTCATCGGACGCTCGATTGCTTGTCAGGTGCGATCCGTCCCGTCAGTTCCGGGACGCCGGCCGACAGGTCCGGGCTTGGCCGGCCCGATACAAGGCTTCGCCGGCGTGCCCAGAATAACCACGCGCAGGGATGTTCTTGGTAGCACGAACCTTGCTTACGCGGCGGCGGCTCTGGATTCCGGCTTACCGCTTCGAGGCGCGTCGAAATGATGTCGCTGGCGTCTCGCGCGCTGAAAATGTTGGCTTTTGTGCACTGCACGCGTAAGGTTGGCGGGCAGGGGTCGTCGAAACCGAGGTGATCGGAGCCCGCTTATGTCGCTTGCCGTATCCACCATGCCCGCCGAAAACGACCTGATCGGAACATTGGGCCAGGCGGTCGAGGCCGCCGAAGCCCTGTTCGCGGATGCGCGACGGGGGGTCGCGGATCGAGTGATGCGCGACGGCCGTGCCAACGCGCGCGCGCTCGACCGCGAGCAGCGCGCTACGCATGGTCTTGCCTGGCTCGCAACCTATGTCGAGGCGCTCCGCCAGCTTGCGGACTATGTGCAGCGGCTGTCGGCGGCCGACAATTTCGGTGAGGTCGAGGAACTCCTGGTGCGGATCGGCGCCGGCGAATACTTGGCGCAAATTGTCGGCGGAATCCCGATGAGCCAGGGTGAGATCGTGCGCCTTGCGGATCTCGGGCTGAATGCCGCGGCGGTCGCGGCGCGCTTGAATCCGGCAGTTGAGCATCTGATCGCCTACGGCAACACGGCGCAGCGCCGCGCACGGCTCGCGGAATTGATGCGCGAGCAGCCGGACGTGACGGTTGGCGCCACCGGGCTCGATGAAACGCTTGACGCGATCCGCGAGGAGATGCGCAAGTTCGCCGACGGCCAGGTGGTGCCGCATGCGCAGGAGTGGCATCTGCGCAATGAGTACATTCCGCTCAATATCATCGCGCAGATGTCCGAGCTCGGCGTCTTCAGCCTCACCATCCCCGAGGCATACGGCGGCATGGGGCTCGGCAAGGAATCGATGTGCGTCGTCTCCGAAGAGCTGTCGCGCGGCTATATCGGCGTCGGCAGTCTGGGCACCCGTTCGGAGATCGCGGCCGAGCTTATTCTCGGCAGCGGCACCGAAGAGCAGAAACGCAAATGGCTGCCGAAGATCGCTTCCGGCGAAGTGCTGCCGACGGCGGTGTTCACCGAGCCGAATACCGGTTCCGATCTTGCGTCGCTTAAGACGCGCGCGGTGCGCGAGGGCGGCACCTACAAAGTCTTCGGCAACAAGACCTGGATCACGCATCCGGTGCGCGCCGACCTGATGACGCTCCTTGTGCGCACCAATCCGGCCGAGAAAGGCTATCGCGGCCTTTCCATGCTGCTCGCGGAAAAACCGCGCGGCAGCGACAGGAATCCATTTCCATCCACGGGTATGTCGGGCACGGAAATCGAGGTGCTCGGCTATCGCGGCATGAAGGAATACGAGATTGCCTTCGACGGCTTCACCGTGAAGGCCGAAAATCTTCTGGGCGGCGTCGAAGGGCTCGGCTTCAAGCAGCTCATGGCGACATTCGAGTCCGCGCGTATCCAGACTGCGGCGCGCGCCGTCGGCGTAGCGCAAGCGGCGCTCGAACAGGCGCGCAGCTATGCGACGACGCGCGTGCAGTTCGGCGAGCCGATCGCCAATTTCCCGCGCGTCGCCGACAAGCTCGCCATGATGGCGGTCGAAATCATGATCGCGCGGCAGCTCACTTATTACGCCGCGCGGCAAAAGGATTCAGGCCGCCGCTGCGATCTCGAGGCCGGCATGGCGAAGCTTCTGGCGGCGCGGGTCGCGTGGGCCGCCGCCGACAATGCCGTCCAGATTCACGGCGGCAACGGTTTTGCGCTGGAATTCCCAGTGTCGCGGATTCTCTGCGACGCGCGCATTCTCAACATTTTCGAGGGCGCGGCCGAAATTCAGGCGCACGTGATCGCGCGGCGCTTGCTGGACGGGTCGAATTAGAGTTTAGGCCTCGTCATCCTGAGGTGCGCGCCCAAGGCGCGCCGCGAAGGATCATGGCCCGGGCTGTTGCCCTTCGAGGCTTGCTTTCGCTCGCACCTCAGGATGACGGTCACTTAGGTTGAACCCGCTCCCAATGCGTTCTAAGTAGCTCCCATGTCCTCCTTTCTCACTCATGGTCTCGTCCCGATCGCCATCGGTGCGGTCGCGGTGGTGCTGCTGCTTGGCCTCGTCAACATGATGCGGGGGGGCTCCGGCAATACGTCGCAAAAGTTCATGCGGTTGCGGGTTCTGCTGCAATTCATCGCCATCGTGATCATCATGTTTACGATCTGGGTGATGGCGAAGTAAAATCCGGAAATCGCCTTTGGTGCGGTGAACGATGGTCGTCCTCAACAAGATCTACACCCGAACGGGCGATGACGGCACCACGGCGCTTGGCACCGGCGAGCGGCGCAAGAAATATGATCTGCGCATCTCCGCTTACGGCACGCTCGACGAGGTCAATGCCGCGATCGGGATAGCGCGGCTGCATACCGCCGATGACGTGGCGCTCGACGCAGCGCTCTGCCGTATCCAGAACGATCTCTTCGACGTCGGCGCCGACCTCTGCACGCCCGGCAAGGGCAGGGGCCCGGGCGGCGCGCGACTCACCGTCACCGCCCCGCAAGTGACGTGGCTCGAAAGCGAGATCGACCGGCTCAATGCCGACATCGCGCCGCTGAAGTCGTTCATCCTTCCGGGCGGCAGTCCGGCGGCGGCTTATCTGCATCTCGCGCGCACGGTATGCCGGCGCGCAGAGCGGCTGGTCGCCGAACTCCAGGACAAAGCGGACGAGAGCGTCACGCCTGAGGTGCTCAAATACGTCAATCGACTGTCCGACTACCTATTTGTTGCGGCTCGCCACGCCAATGACAAGGGCATGCGCGACGTGCTGTGGAAGCCGGGGCAGAACCGCTGACGTAAAAACACGTCGTGAAGGGGGGACTATGGGGCGGCTTGACGGCAAGGTTGCGATCGTCACGGGAGCAGCAAGCGGCATCGGCCGCGCCACTTCGATTTTGTTCGCGCGCGAAGGCGCCCGTTTGCTGATCGTCGATCTGAACGCGCAAGGGCTGGACGAGACAGCGAGCACCATATCGCAGCGCGGCGGCACCGCGCATGCGTTCGCCACGGATTCGGGCCGGGAGGAAAACGTCAAGACTTTTGTCGATCGCGCGCTTTCGGCGTTCGGTGCGCTCGACATTGTCTACGCCAATGCCGGGATCAGCGGCGGCCTCATTCCCCTCTTCGAGCAGACCGAAGACTATTGGCGGCAGGTTCTCCAGACCAATCTGATCGGGCCATTTCTTGCGATCAAACACGCCGCCATGCATATGGTCAAACAAGGCCGCGGTTCGATCATTCTCACCGCGTCGGTCGCGGGATTACGCGCGAATGCCGGCGGCGCGCCCTATAGCGCCAGCAAGGCGGGCGTCATCAGCCTCGCGCAAACGGGGGCGAATTCACTCTCCGGCACCGGCGTTCGCGTCAACGCCATCTGCCCGGGGCTGATCGAAACCGGCATGACCCAGCCGATATTCGACCGCGCGCGCGTGAGCGGCACGCTGGACAAGATCGGCCAACTCAACCCGCTCCAGCGCGCGGGCGCACCGGAGGAAATTGCGGCAATGGCGCTGTTCCTCGCCAGCGACGAGTCATCCTACGTCAACGGCCAGGCCTTCCCGGTCGATGGTGGGCTTACCAGTTCGCTCCCGTTCACGCGGCCGATCCGCTAAAGGCCGTTTAGACGGCCCATCCCGGCCTGGCGCACCGCTCTTGCGAGCCTTCGCGGCGTTGACCGGGGGCGCGACCGCCGGTACGTTCCCGCACCGCAGCATCGTTGCGACTGCGCAGTGCGGCTGAGATCAGCAGATAGAAACCGGGACAAGCCGAACCAAGCCATGAAGATTCTCGTGCCCGTGAAGCGGGCGGTCGACAAGGATGTGAAGATACGGGTCAAGGCGGACGGCTCAGGCGTCGAGCTTGCCAACGTCAAAATGTCGATGAATCCCTTCGACGAGATCGCGGTCGAGGAGGCTCTCCGGCTCAAGGAGGCCGGGAAGGCGACGGAGATCGTGGCCGTCTCGATCGGGCCGGCGCAGGCGGCCGAGACAATCCGCACCGCTTTGGCGATGGGCGCCGACCGCGGCATCCTGGTGAAAACCGAAGGCGGCACCGAGCCGCTGACGGTGGCGAAGATCCTCAAAGCGATCGCGACGGCGGAACAGCCCGGCCTCATCATCATGGGCAAGCAGGCGATCGACGACGATTGCAATCAGACCGGCCAGATGCTGGCCGCGCTGCTCGGCTGGCCGCAGGGCACGTTCGCCTCGAAGGTGACGATCGACGGCGAAGCGCTGATGGTCACGCGCGAGGTCGATGGCGGCCTGCAGACGGTGAAGCTCAAGCTGCCGGCGGTCGTGACCACCGATCTGCGATTGAACGAGCCGCGCTACGCGTCGCTGCCCAATATCATGAAGGCGAAGAAGAAACCGATCGACGAGAAGACCGCCGCCGATTTCGGCGTCGACATCAAAGCGCGTCTGGAGATCGTCAAGACCACCGAGCCGCCCGTGCGCAAGGCCGGCGTGAAGGTTAAGACCGTCGCCGAGCTGGTCGATAAACTGAAGAACGAGGCGGGAGCAATCTGATGCCGACCCTTCTCGTCGCCGAACACGACAACAAATCGCTCAAGGATTCGACCAACAAGACGTTGACCGCCGCCAAGGCGATCGGCGCCGACGTGCACATTCTGGTCGCCGGTCATCACTGCCAGGCGGTCGCCGATGCTGCGGCCAAGCTCGACGGCGTCAAGAAGGTGTTGCTGGCGGATGCGCCCGCTTATGAGCACATGCTGGCCGAGCCCACCGCCGCGCTGATCGTCTCGCTGGCCGGCCCTTACGAAACGATCATCGCGCCGGCGACGACGAGCGGAAAGAACATCATGCCGCGCGTCGCCGCGCTGCTCGACGTGATGCAGATTTCCGAGATCAGCAAAGTCGTGGCGCCGGATACCTTCGAGCGGCCGGTCTATGCGGGGAATGCCATCCAGACCGTGCGCTCGCTCGATCCCAAGAAAGTCGTGACTGTGCGTACCGCGGCGTTCCAGGCGACCGGGGAGGGCGGCGCGGCGCCGATCGAGCCGGCGGCGGCCGCGGCCGATCCCGGCATTTCCGGCTTCGTCGGCGAGGAACTCTCGAAATCGGAGCGGCCGGAGCTAACTTCGGCAAAAATCATCATTTCCGGCGGCCGGGCGATGCAAAGCCGCGATAACTTCACCAAGTATATTGAGCCGGTCGCCGATAAGCTCGGCGCGGCGGTGGGTGCCTCGCGTGCGGCGGTCGATGCCGGCTATGCGCCGAACGACTGGCAAGTCGGCCAGACCGGGAAGGTAGTGGCACCAGACCTCTATATCGCCGTCGGCATTTCGGGTGCTATTCAGCATCTGGCCGGAATGAAGGATTCGAAAGTCATAGTCGCTATCAACAAGGACGAGGAAGCACCCATCTTCCAGGTCGCCGACTACGGGTTGGTGGCAGACCTCTATCAGGCCTTGCCGGAGCTGGCCCAGGAGCTCGAAAAGCGCGGTCGTTGATCAAAGGTGTGGTGCCAAGAAGGTAACCGAAGATGGTCGAAGTCAAGGAACGGCCGAAGACGCGCGGCGACCACGGCGGCGGCACGGCGCATGCCATTCGCACGGTCGGCGTGATCGGCGCTGGGCAAATGGGCAACGGTATCGCCCATGTCTGCGCACTTTCCGGTCTTCATGTGATGCTCAACGATATCGTCGCCGAACGCATTTCCGAAGGGCTCGCCAACATCAGCGGCAATCTGGCGCGTCAAGTCAGCCGTCAGCGGATTACCGATGAAGAACGCGAAGCGGCGATGAACCGCATCAGTCCGGCGAAGACACTTAATGAGCTCGCCGATTGCGATCTGGTGATCGAAGCGGCAACCGAGAAGGAAGAGGTCAAGCGCAAGATTTTCACCGCCCTCTGTCCGTCGCTCAAACCGGAGGCGATCGTCGGCACCAGTACTTCGTCGATCTCGATCACGCGGCTTGCCGCGGCAACCGATCGGCCTGAGCGCTTCATCGGCATTCATTTCATGAATCCGGTGCCGCTGATGGAACTGGTCGAAGTGATCCGCGGCATCGCCACCGATGACGAGACCTTCGAGACCACCAAGCAATTCATCGCCAAGCTCGGCAAGCAGATCGCGGTATCGGAGGATTTTCCCGCTTTCATCGTCAACCGCATCCTGCTGCCGATGATCAACGAGGCGATCTACACGCTCTATGAAGGCGTCGGCAATGTCGAAGCGATTGATAACGCCATGCGGCTCGGCGCGCACCACCCGATGGGCCCGCTCGAACTTGCCGATTTCATCGGCCTCGACACCTGCCTCTCGGTCATGCAGGTGCTGCACGAAGGGCTGGCGGATTCCAAATACCGGCCGTGCCCGCTGCTGGTGAAATACGTCGAAGCCGGCTGGCTTGGCCGCAAGACGCAGCGCGGCTTTTACGATTACCGCGGCGAGAAGCCGGTGCCGACGCGCTGAGTTCCTCGATCTGACAATCGGTTCGGAAGCGCGCCAATGCTTGATGTAGCAATTGACAATATACTGTCATTATGACAGGATGTTATCATGTATGGGCAAGATGCGGTCACTGAGTTGGTTTTGGAGACGTTCCGGCTCAACGGCCGCTTGCTCGCGGCCGGCGACGCGCTGATCGCCGATCTCGGGCTAACGAGCGCCCGCTGGCAGGTTATCGGCGCGGTTTCACTTGCTCAGGCGCCGCTGCCGGTCGCTCACATCGCGCGAAACATGGGACTAACCCGGCAGGCCGTGCAGCGTCTGGCGAACGATCTGGAACGTGAAGGATTGGTTCGGTTCGCACCCAATCCGCATCACCAAAGGGCAAAGCTCGTTTTGCTCACGCGCAAGGGAAAGACAGCGTTCGCCGCAGCGATGAATCGGTGGCAACCATGGGCTAATTCACTGGCCGCCGGTCTCAGCCTCCGGGACATAAAGCTAGCCAGCGCAATGCTCCGCACCATCCGACAACGTCTCGATCAAGCAGAACCGGGAGCCGACCATGCTTAGGCGCATTCATCCGCTGGCGGGGATAGTTGCCTATCTGACGATCCTCACGTTCTGGACGTCCACCGTCGTGTCGGAACTGTTCTTTTCGGTTGACGCCGTCGTTGCCGTAAAGGGGGCCATACCATGGGGACTGCTGGTGCTCGTTCCGGCACTGGCAATCACCGGCGCGACCGGCTTCCGCATCGCCGGCGCGTCCTCCCAACCCCGCATCGTAAGCAAGAGGCGCCGCATGCCATTCATTGCGGGCAACGGAATCCTGATCTTGATCCCTGCGGCGCTCGGTCTATCGGTGCTCGCCTCGCATCGGGAGTTTGATAGTCTCTTCTATATTATCCAGGCGATTGAACTCGTTGCCGGTGCCGGCAATCTCGTGCTGATGTCACTCAACATTCGCGACGGCCTCCGTCTGACCGGCCGGCTGAAAGAAGTTGGAATCCTACCGGGACGGCAGCGCGCAGCGGCGACAAGCCAGTGCCGACGCGGCGACTTCGCTCTCCCCGCATGTGAGGGGATGGCGGTCGCCGTCAGCGAACCCGCGCCGCACGACGACCGCGATTTGAACAGACAGTTTACTTCATCAGTTCGTAGAACAGGCCGATAACCGTCACCCAGCCAAGCACGAAAATGAGCGTGCGGATATACGGGATGGCGGCCAAGAAGACGATGGCATGCGCGACCCGCAGCCAGAAGAAGCTCATCGTCCAGAACGCCGTCATCGGATCGGCCTTGCCGGTCAGTTGAATCAGAATAACCAGCGCCGCGAAGGGTGCGAACGTCTCCAGGGCGTTGAGATAGACACGGTGGGCGCGTTGGCCCCAGAACGGCACCGGACGCGGCGTCGGATCGACGTAATTCTGCGGGCTCAGAAACCC
>JBEKSB010000041.1:0-23085 GCA_049517455.1 Xanthobacteraceae bacterium | reverse complement strand
GAGTTTCAGCGCCAGCTCGATCTGCCGCTCGAATGGCTGTCGGCGGCGGCCACGCGAGCGCGCGAACCGCATCTTGCCGGCAAGATCGCCGGCGCGCTGTTTTCGCCGCAGGACCATCAGGTCGATAACCGCAAGCTCGTGCAGGCGCTGCGCATCGCCGCCGAGTCCGCCGGTGTGAAAATCTGTGAGCACCGGCCGGTCAAGGAGATTGTCGCGCAAGGCGGCCGCGCCAAGGGTGTTGCGTTCGATGACGGCACTATCGCCGCGGCTGATATGGTCGTGCTCGCCGCCGGCGCGTGGTCGCGCAGCATCGGCGGACTGCCGACGGACCGGCTTCCGCCGGTCCGTCCGATCAAAGGCCAGATGCTGGCGCTGCGGATGGATGCGGCGGCGCCGCTGCTGACGCACGTGCTGTGGGCGCCGGGCGCTTATCTCGTGCCGCGCCTCGACGGCCGGCTCATCGTCGGCGCGACCGTCGAGGAAAAAGGCTTTGACGACACCATCACTGCCGGCGGCGTTCTGACACTGCTCGAAGCCGCTTGGCGTGCGATCCCGGCGATCGAGGAATTGCCGATCGACGAGATTTGGGTTGGCCATCGGCCGGGCAGCCGCGACGATGCGCCGATCCTTGGACCGGGACCGCTCGAAAGCCTGTTCTACGCCACCGGCCATCACCGCAACGGCATCCTGCTGGCGCCGGTGACGGCCGACGCGATGGCGCGCCTCGTGCTCGATGATGTGGTCGACCCGGCGATAAAGCCGTTCGGCCTCGAACGCTTCTTGCCGGCGCGGGCGGCCGAGTGAGTTTTTGGATTTTTGGAGCAGGCGATGAGCGAGGCGTTGATCCACGTAAACGGCGCGAGCGAGCCGCTGACGACCGCGACTCTTGAAACGTTGCTGGCGGAGAAAGCCGTCGATACCGGCCAGCGCGGCATCGCGGTCGCGCTCAACGGCGCCGTCGTGCCGCGCGCGGCCTGGGCGAAAACACCATTACGGCCGGGCGACAACGTCGAGATCGTGCGCGCGCGCCAGGGTGGCTAAAGGAGGCTAGGAGCAAAATATGTCCGATCCGCTCATCATTGCCGGGCAGGAGTTTGGCTCGCGCCTTTTTCTCGGCACGGCCGGCTATCCCAATCGCAAGATCATGCTCGACGCCATCGCCGCGAGCGGCGCCGAGATGGTGACGGCCTCGATCCGCCGCATCAGCCTCGCCGGCGACGATGAGAGCCTGATCGACCTGTTGGCGGGCCGTGTCCGTTTCCTGCCTAACACCGCCGGCTGTCAGACCGCGAAGGATGCCGTGCTCACGGCGGAGCTTGCGCGCGAAGCGCTCGACACCAACTGGATCAAGCTCGAAGTGATCGGCGACCGCGAGCTGCTTTATCCGGACGTCGAGGAACTGGTGCGCGCGACGCAAACACTGGTCGCGAAGGGTTTTGTCGTGCTGCCTTACTGCACCGAAGACCCGGTGACCTGCCGCAAGCTCGCGGACGCCGGCGCTGCCGCAGTCATGCCGATGGGCTCGCCGATCGGCTCGGGCCTCGGCATTTCCAATCCGCATCTGATCGAGCTTGTTTGCACGCGCTCGCCGGTGCCGGTGGTGCTCGATGCCGGCATCGGCACCGCCTCCGACGCCACGCTGGCCATGGAGCTCGGCTGCGCGGCGGTGCTGGTCAACACCGCGGTGTCGAAGGCGCGCGACCCTGTGCTGATGGCAAAAAGCCTGCACGCCGCCGTGGAGGCCGGCCGGTTGTCGCGGCTCGCCGGCCGCATCGCCAAGCGCACCCACGCCGAGCCGTCGAGCCCGCAGTTTGGGCTCGTGGGGACGTGAGGGGGCGGAATTCTCCTTGGTTGAGTTGCTTCAGAATCACTGAAAATCAGCATGCATGGACACTTACATCGGCTTTGATTCAGCGTGGACGGACAACCCGAAAGCCCGGGGAGCTATTTGCGCCGTCGGCATCGAGGACGGAAAACCGGCGCGATTCGATGCACCACAATTGGTGACTTTCGACCAAGCACACGCGTTTATTCGAAACGTCCGCTCCGAAAACGACAACACTCTCATCGCGCTGGATCAGCCGACCGCGGTTCCAAATTTGGCCGGTATGCGGCCTGTAGAACGGACGGCCGCGTCGCTCGTTAGTCGGCTCGGCGGCGGTGTGCAGCCCTCCAACCGCGGGAAGCTGGGCACGTTTTGTAATGCCTCCCCCCATCTGGCGTTTTCTCACAGCATTGGGAGCCGCGGAGGACCCAGAGCAGGCTCGCGTTGCGACCGAGGGCCTCTATCTGATTGAGGTTTTTCCTGCTCTTGCTCTCGCATCACTGGGCACCGGTTTCTTCGGCAGGCGGGGCGGGCCTAGGTACAACCCCGATCGCAGAAAAACCTTCCGCGCGGCCGACTGGGTCCGTGTAGCAGAAGCCGCTACGCAGGAATCCCACGCACTGGGTTGCGAGGAATTGGCGAGATGGTGCGGCGATGCTGGTATAATTGCCAAGGTCCGGAAAGCGGATCAGGATATGATGGATGCTGCATTGTGTGTCTTGATCGCGCTCCACTGGCGGCTACGCCCTCGTGGCGAATCTTTGATTCTCGGCGACCTGACCACCGGCTACATGGTTCTGCCAGCCAGCCCGGCGGTTCGTAAATACCTGATTGCGCCGGCTCGAAAGTGTTCAGTGGCGATGGACGGAGTAGTCCCAAGCGAGGTAGTTCCGTCGGCCCGTGCCGCCGATGGCTTACGCCAGCATCTCCCGCACCAGCGGAATGACCTTGCTGCCGTAAAGCTCGACGCAGCGCATGAGCTTGTCGTGCGGCAGCGTTCCCGCGCTGTATTTGAGATCGAAGCGCACGATGCCAAGCGCCTTCGCGGTCTTGGCGATTTTGTTGGCGACCGTTTCCGGCGCGCCGACATGGAGCGCGCCGCGCTCGACTTCCTGGTTGAATGACGCGCGCTCCATCGGCGGCCAGCCGCGTTCCCCGCCGATCTTGTCGTGCATGGCCTTGTAGCCCAGCCAGTAATCCTCGCGCGCCTGCTCGTCGGTATCCGCGATATAGCCGGGCGAGTGCACGGCGATCGGCAGCACGGGCTTGCCGAGCTGCGCAAAGGCGCGGTGGTAGAGATCGACATAAGGCTTAAACCGCGCCGGGTCGCCGCCGATTATGGCGAGCGCCAGCGGCAGTTCATAGCGGGCGGCGCGCACCACGGATTCCGGGCTGCCGCCGACGCCGACCCAGGTCCGCAGCGGGCCGCCTTCGATCGGGGGAAAGACCCGTTGATTTTTCAGCGGCGGCCGCGTTTGGCCCTGCCACGTCACGGTGTCCGATCGTAACAGCGCCACGAACAGGTCGAGCTTGTCTTCGAACAACACCTCGTACTGGGAGAGGTCGTAGCCGAACAACGGAAAGGACTCGATGAACGAGCCGCGCCCAACGGTCACCTCGGCGCGCCCGTTCGAGGCGGCGTTGAGCGTCGAAAATCGTTCGAAAACGCGGATCGGATCATCGGATGAGAGCACGGTCACCGCCGAGCCGAGCCGGATCCGTTTGGTGCGCCCGGCAATCGCGGCGAGCACCACCTCGGGAGCGGATACGGCGAAGTCGGGCCGGTGGTGCTCGCCGACGCCAAAGGCATCGATGCCGACCTGGTCGGCGAGAACCCCCTCTTCGATGACTTTGCGGAGGACTTGTGCGTGCGACAGGGGCTGGCCGTCGGGCCCGGTGGTGATGTCGCCGAAAGTATCGAGCCCGAATTCGAATTGCTGTGCCATACACTGTTTGTTCTCTGAAGCCGTAGTGCTCGGGTTGCGGGATTGAATTCGGAAAATCGTCCGCGACTAAGACAGTTTTGGCGCCAAGCCCATGCGACCAGCGACGCTGTGCAATTGTTTGTCGCGTGTCCAAAGCCTGGCATCCGCCGTCAATCGGACGGCCGCCAGGAGATGGGCATCGACATAGCCGATGCCAAGTCCAAACAGGCTTTCGTGCTCGGTGAGATGCAATACTTCGCGGTCTGATGCCACGTTGGCCTGTGGCAAATCGCTCAAGGCCTGCAAAATGAACTGCCGCTGCCGCAGGTTGCCCAAGGCCAATTCACCAATCACAAAGGGATGTGCCAATACCTCCCTGGCGTCGAGCAGCCGTACCAGAAGCTTGTCGCCCGCGCGCAGATAATCGACCCATACCGAGGTGTCGATCAGGATCACACGCGACCTACTCTTCGTCGCGGGGCCGCCGTCACCTGAGGCTCGCTGCCGCCGAGCCGCGCCAGCCGCCGTGCGCTCTCACGCTCGATCAGCGCCTTAAGCGCCTCGCGAACCAGAGCCGATTTCTCTTTGAGCCCGGTGAAAGCCTGCGCTTTGGCCAATAACTCATCATCGAGGGCAAGCGTGGTCCGCATGAAAGAAGCCTCCTGTAAAGCACGAATATATCATCGTTCGATACCAAATCCAGTGCCTTCGAATGTACCACTATCCGGTAGATCGCCGGGACGATTTGACCACAAACGAACGGCTTGATTAGCGCGCCCGAGCGCGGTCATATCAACCCTTCGTGGGACAGCCACTTTCAATAATCACGGGAACGCCTCCGCACCGACGGGTGCGGCAATCAGAAGGATGCACGCGATGATCAGGACAGGACTTGTAGCCGCGGCCGCCGCCGCGCTCGCGCTCGCGGCGGGCCCGGCCATGGCCCAGCAGAAAACGGTCAAGATCGGCTTCATCAGCACGTTCAGCGGGCCCACCGCCGTCATCGGCAACGACATGCGCAATGCCTTGGAGCTCGGCCTCGACCATCTCGGCCGCAAGCTCGGTGGCCTTCCGGTCGAGGTCGTCTACGAGGACGACCAGCAGAAGCCCGACATCGGCGTGCAAAAGACCCAAAAACTGATCGAATCCGACAAGGTGGATTTCATCGTCGGCTACATCTGGTCGAACGTAGCGCTGGCGTCGCTCAAGCCGCTGGTCGATAGCAAGACCATAACGGTTGTGGCCAATGCGGGCGCGTCCCAGCTTTCCGGCGAATTATGCTCGCCTTACGTGTTCTCGACCTCGTGGAACAACGACCAGACGCCGCAGGCGATGGGTCTCTACATGAACCAAAAGGGGATCAAGAAAGTCTTTCTGATTGGCCCCAACTACGCTGCCGGCAAGGACATGTTGCAAGGCGTGCGCAATACGTTCAAAGGTGAGGTCATCGGCCAGGAAATGACCCGTTGGCCCGATCAACTGGACTTTTCGGCCGAGCTTTCGAAAGCCCGCGCGGCCCAGCCCGACGCCATCTTCGTATTCTATCCCGGCGGCGCCGGCGTCCAGTTCATCACGCAATATGTTCAGGCGGGCCTCAAGGGACAGATTCCGCTCTATCAAGCGTTCACCATCGACGAGCTGTCGCTGCCGCGGCTCAAGGATCTAGCAGTCGGAATTCCCGGCGCTCAGGAGTGGGTGAACGACCTGCCAAACGAAGCCAACAAGAAGTTCGTCGCCGACTACATCGCCAAGTACAAGACAAGACCTTCGTTCTACGGCGCGCAGACCTACGACGCGGTGTCGCTGCTCAACAGCGCCGTCACGGCGGTCAATGGCGACCTCACCAAAAAAGAAGAAATGCGCAAGGAAATGGAGAAGGCCGATTTCAAATCCGTCCGCGGCAACTTCAAGTTCGGCAACAACCACATCCCGATCCAGAACTTCTATCTCCAGGATGTGGTGAAAGAGGGCGACGATTACGTTCTCAAGACCGTCGCGACCATCGTCGAGAACGACCAGGATCGATTCCACGATCGCTGCCCGATGAAATAGGGCGGGGGTCGTTGCCTTTGTTCGATCGCGCGAAGGCCGTCATCCGGACGTTGAGGCGCGTGCCGCTGCCGGATGACGGCGCAACGGAATAGCTGTCGGGGCCATGCTGTATTTCATCGAGCAATGCCTCAACGGTGCGCAGTTGGGCATGCTGTTGTTCCTGCTGGCCGCCGGGTTGACGCTGGTGTTCGGCATCATGGATCTCGTCAACCTGGCGCACGGCTCGCTTTACATGCTCGGCGCCTATTTCGCCGCTACTTTCGCCGCGTTGACCGGAAGTTTTGTCCTCGCCCTCGTTTTGGCGGTGGTCGGCTCGTTCATTGCCGGCATGGTGCTCGAAGTCGTCGCCATAAGACCGCTATATGGACGCGACCATCTCGATCACGTGCTCGGTACGTTCGGGTTGCTGCTATTTTTCAATGAATTGGTAAGGCTTGTATGGGGTCCGGCCGGGATGACGCTGGCACTGCCGCCTGAAATGCTGACCGCAGTCCAAATCATCCCCGGCATCCATTATCCGGCCTATCGTCTCGTCATCATCCTCGCGACATTGGCGGTCGCGGCCCTGCTCTATGCCGTCGTCATGCGGACCCGGCTCGGCATGCTGATCCGCGCCGGCGCCTCCAATCGTGAGATGGTGGGTGCCCTCGGCATCAACATCAAGCTTCTCTACACCCTGGTCTTCGGCCTTGGCGCCGCGCTTGCCGGTTTTGCCGGGGTGATGCAGGCGCCGATCCTCACGGTCCAGATCGGGATGGGCGAAAACATTCTGATCCTTGCCTTCGTGGTCATCATTATTGGCGGCATCGGCTCGATCCGGGGCGCGTTCGTAGCAGCGATCATCGTCGGCCTCATCGATACGGTCGGCCGCGCCTTCCTGCCCGATGTTCTTCGTCTTATGCTGAGCACGAATGCCGCGCAAACGCTCGGGCCGGCGCTATCGTCGATGTCCATCTACATGTTGATGGCGGCGATTCTGGTATTTCGGCCGGAAGGATTGTTCCCGGCGGCAAGCAGATGAGCGCCTCCCTCGATCCTTCGCTCAATGCTGCGCCCGGATCTGTGCTTTCTGCGCGCAACGCATTCACCGTCGCATTGCTGGCGATCATCGCGCTGTTCCCGGTCTATTCGACGCTGACCGGCGATACCTTCGTGCTGACGCTCTTTACCCGCGTCCTGATCCTCGCGATCGGCGCGGTAAGCCTCAATCTCATCATGGGCTATGGCGGCATGGTGAGCTTCGGCCACGCCGCCTATCTCGGCATCGGCGGCTATGCCGTCGGCATCCTGGCGAAAGAGGGCATCGATACAGGGCTGGTGCAATGGCCGGTCGCAATCGCGG
This sequence comes from Xanthobacteraceae bacterium, assembly GCA_049517455.1. GTDB lineage: Bacteria > Pseudomonadota > Alphaproteobacteria > Rhizobiales > Xanthobacteraceae > BOG-931. Next base: position 15,941 of record JBEKSB010000041.1, on the reverse strand, counting down.
TCTCGGCGCTCTACGCGCTTGTTGTCGGCGCGCTGAGCCTGCGCACGCGCGGCGTCTATTTCATCATGATCACGCTCGCCTTTGCGCAGATGATCTATTACGTGGCCATCGGGCTCGACCGCTATGGCGGCGACGACGGCCTGACCATTTACAAGCGCAGCCAATTCGGCGGCGTCATCGATCTTAACAACAAGACCCTGTTCTATTATTTGTGCTTCGCGCTGTTGCTGGCGAGCATTTATCTCATCTCGCGCCTCGTCAATTCGCGGTTTGGCCTTGTGATCCGCGGCGTTCGTTCCAACGAAAGACGCATGAGCGCGATCGGTTTCCCGGCTTTTCGCTACAAGCTCGTGTGCTTCGTAATTGCCGGCGCGATGTGCGGGCTTGCCGGAGCGCTTCTTGCCAACCACACCAATTTCATCAGCCCGGCGATGATGCACTGGACGCGCTCGGGCGATCTGATCGTCATGGTGGTTTTGGGCGGGCTGGGCTCGCTGTTCGGGCCGCTCATCGGGGCCGTGACTTTTCTGCTGCTGGAGGAGGGGCTGTCGCGGCTCACTGAATATCCCGACCTGATCCTCGGACCGGTGCTGCTCCTGGTCGCGATCTATGTTCACGGCGGTATCGAAGGTCTGCTGCAAGGCCGCCGCCGTGGCTAGATCGCTCCTGCAAATCCAAAGTTTGACGAGGCGCTTCGGCGGCGTGGTCGCGGCCGATGCGATCACGCTCGATATTACGGCGGACGAAGTCCATGCAGTGATTGGGCCGAACGGCGCCGGTAAGACGACCCTCATCGGCTTGCTGAGCGGCGAAATCACGCCCCAAGAGGGGAGCATCCGTTTCGAGGGAGCCGAGATCACGCGGCTCCCCGTCTATCGCCGCAGCATGCTCGGGCTTGCGCGCTCGTTCCAGATTACCTCGCTGTTCCGCGACTTCACCGCGCTCGACAACGTTGCGCTCGCCGTGCAGGCGCATCGCGGTCATTCGTTTCGCTTCTGGCGCGACGCCCGCAGCGAGGACGAATTGCGCCAGCCGGCGCTGGCCGCGCTGGTCCGCGTCGGGCTTGCCGAGCGCGCCGCTGTCCGCGTCGACAAATTGAGTCATGGCGAGCATCGGCAGCTTGAAATCGCAATCGCGCTCGCAACGCAGCCGCGCCTTTTGCTGCTGGACGAGCCGATGGCCGGCATGGGCCCTGAAGAATCGGCGCAAATGGTCCAAATGCTGCGCCAGCTCAAGGGCAGCATGACGATCCTCCTGATCGAGCACGACATGGAGGCGGTGTTCGCGCTGGCTGATCGCCTCACCGTGCTAGTCGATGGCCGCATCATCGCCAGTGGACATCCCGAAGCGATCCGGGGCGACGCCGCCGTGCGGCAAGCGTATCTGGGCGAAAAAGAAGGCGGCGACCCGGGCGGGCGTCATGGCTGACATGCCGCTCCTCGAAGTTGCCGATATCGAAACGAGCTATGGCTTGAGCCGCGTGCTGTTCGGCATTTCGCTGGCCATCGCACCGGGTGAAATGGTTTCGCTCATGGGCCGCAACGGCATGGGCAAGACCACGACCGTGCGATCAATCATGGGATTGACGCCGCCATTGGCAGGCTCAATCCGATTCAGCGGAAAGGAAATCCGCGGCCTGCCTGCCTATCGCATCGCCAAACTCGGGCTCGGACTGGTGCCCGAAGGGCGCCAGGTCTTTCCCAATCTCACCGCGCGCGAAAATCTTCTCGCCACCGCCGCCAACCGCAGCAGCGCTGCCGATCCGTGGACGCTCGAAAAGATCTTTACGCTCTTCCCGCGGCTCGCCGCGCGCGCGTCCGCGATGGCGAACCTGTTGTCAGGCGGCGAGCAGCAAATGCTGGCGGTCGGGCGAGCGCTGATGACAAATCCGCGCCTTCTCATTCTCGACGAAGCGACCGAGGGGCTTGCGCCGTTGATCCGCGAGGAGATCTGGCGCTGCCTCGAACTCCTGCGCACCGCGGGGCAATCGATCCTGGTGATCGACAAGAATGTCGATGCGCTGACCCGGATCGCTGACCGCCATTACATCATCGAGCGCGGCCGCGTGGTGTGGGCCGGAACTTCGCAGGCACTGGCGAACGCGCCCGACATTCAGCACCGCTATCTCGGCATTTAAAGGCGATCGAAAACGGTCCTCCGGACGGTCGCGAATGTGGTCGATTGTCCGGGCGGCACGCTCGCAAAAAGTTTAAGCTTGAAGGATTTTCAGCTTCTGAATAGCATCACTAACCCGCGTTAAAATGGAGGGTTGGCGACATGATCAAGAAAGTCGGAATAGCTGCGCTGGCGGCTTCGGCCATCGCCGCGCTGAGCCTCACCACGACGGCATGGGGCGCCGACAAGCCTGTGTTCGGGCTGGTCATGTCTTTTAGCGGCTGGTTCGCGCCGATCGATGCCGATACCATTGCCGGCGCAAAACTCGCGGTGGCGGAAATCAACGCTGCCGGCGGCGTTCTTGGCCAGCCGATCGAAATTGTCGAGTTCGACAATAAATCCGAACCGCCACTCGGCGCCGATGGCGCCGTCGATGTGATCGGCAAAGGCGCGAAGGCGATCCTGTTCCCGAGCGATTTCGATTTCGGCGCGCCGGGGGCCTATGTCGCGCAGCAGAAAGACGTCGTTGCGTTCTCCGGGGCGTCGGATCCCAAGTTCGGCGTTCAGGGCATCGGCCCGCTGGCTTATTCGGGCTCGAACGCCAGTCAGGCCCAAGGCGGGATGCTGGCCGAGTGGGCGTACAGACAGAAGAAGTGGAAAACCGCTTATGTCCTTCTGGATAATACCATCGCCTTTACTAAGTCGCTTTGCGGCAGCTTTGCCACACGCTGGACGGAGCTTGCCGGCAAGGACGGTCTGCTCGGCCAGGACACGTTCCTCAACAGCGATCCATCGATTGCGGCGCAGGTCACCCGCATCACCAGCTTGAGCCAGAAGCCCGACATGATCTTCTTTTGCTCCTACGCACCTGGCGGCCCGAGTGCAATCCGCCAGCTGCGCGCCGCTGGCATTGCCGCGCCAATCGTCACCGGCGAGTCGCTCGACGGCGACTACTGGATCGGCTCGGTTCCAGACCTGAGCGACTTCTACGTCTCCAGCTATGGTTCGAAATACGGCGACGATCCGGATGCCGAGGTGAACGGCTTCTTCAAGCGCTTCGAAGCCAAGTTCGGTAGGAAAGCGGACGTGTCCTATGGGCTCCGCGGCTATTCCATAGTCCAGGCGTGGGCGATTGCCGCCAATAAGGCCGGCTCGCTTGATGGCGCCAAGGTGGCCGCCGTGCTCAACACTTTCGACAAGCAGCCGTTGGTGATCGGTCCGACGACCTACACCAGCAAGCTTCACATCGAAACGACGCGGCCGATGGCCATTCTGAGCGCCACCAACGGCAAGTTCTCCTGCGTTGGGCGGTTCTCGGTGGAGAAGTTTCCGGCCTTCCAGTAAGAGGGCGGGCTTTCGACCGGACGTCCACTCATGCATCTTGACGCGCAGGAGGTGAGCGTCCGGTTCGGCGGCCTCGTGGCGGTCGACAGGGTCAGCATTCGGCTTAAACGTGGCGAGATCCTCGGCCTGATCGGCCCGAATGGTGCTGGCAAGACCACACTCGTCAACGTTCTTTCTGGTTTCCAGCGGCCCAATACCGGCGCTATTGCGATCGACGACCGCGATTGCACCAGCCTGCCGCGCCACGGCTTCCCGCGCGCCGGTGTAGTGCGGACATTTCAAGCTGTGCGGCTGTTCCGCGGCCTGACCGTCAGCGAAAACGTCGAGACTGGTTATGTGGCGCAAGGGCTCGGACGCGCCGAGGCGCGACGGCGTGCGCTCAATATCCTGGGCGACCTCCACCTCGCCGATAAAGCCCATCGTCTCGCCGCCGGGTTGAGCTACGGCGAGGAGCGTCGTGTCGGTCTTGCGCGGGCTCTCGCCGTCAATCCAAGCTTTCTCCTTCTTGACGAGCCCGCGGCGGGCCTTGCTGCGGCCGAAGCCGAGGAGCTTCGTAACCTCATTCTCGACATCCGCTCAAAATACGATTGCGGGGTCTTGGTGATCGAGCACAACATGGCGCTCGTCATGAATCTTTGCGAGCGAATCCATGTGCTCGACAGCGGCAAGACAATTGCCGCGGGAACCCCGGCCGAGATCCGGTCTCACGCTGGCGTCCGCCGCGCGTATCTCGGCAGCACGACACTACAATGAATGCGCCGGCGGCGTTGCTCACCGTCGCCGGGCTGGTCGTGCGCTACGGCGCCATCGCAGCTGTCAAGGGAGTGGATATTCACGTCGGTGACGGCGAGATCGTAGGCATCGTGGGGCCGAACGGTGCCGGCAAGACGTCGCTGGTTTCGGCCATTGCCGGCATCGTTACGCCGGCCGATGGGACCATCATATTTGCAGGGAGGCCGCTCGGCGGGGGCGCCCTGGAAGATGTAGTTGCCCGCGGCATAGCACTCGTTCCCGAAGGTCGGCACATCTTTGCAAGCCTCACGGTAATCGAGAACCTGATGCTCGGTGCGACGATCCGGCGCGATACCGAGGCCTTGCGGCAGGACATCGAGCGATACTTGGCAATGTTTCCGATTCTTGGGCAGCGCCGGCGCCAACCGGCGGGACAACTCTCCGGCGGCGAGCAGCAGCAGCTCGCCATTGCGCGAGCGATGCTGTCGCGGCCGCGGCTTATTATGCTCGACGAACCTTCGCTCGGTCTTGCTCCGACCGTTGTTGATCAGGTCTACGCGCTGCTCAACGCGCTCCGCGAGCAAGGGATCACCATTCTGCTCGTTGAGCAGAACGCCGAGCGTGTATTCGGCCTTTCCGACCGCGTATACGTAATGAGCGGCGGCGAGTTCGGATTAAGCGGGAGCGCCGCCGAGATCCAGAACGATCCGCGCTTCGATGCAGCGTATTTTGGCGTGCACATGCAGGAAGCGGCGAACCCTCTCTGATGGAGCGATTTGTCCAGACGCTGGTCGATGCCTTGAGCGTGGGAAGCCTTTACGCGCTGACCGCGCTGGGCATTGGACTTATCTTCGGCGTGATGCGGCTGATCAATTTCGCTCACGGCGAGCTCATTACGATTTCCGCTTACACGTTGCTCGCGCTTTTCGGCCTCCCGATCCCGGTCATGCTGTTCGGAGCGATCGCAGTGGCGATCGGCCTCGCGTTGTTGACCGAGCGCGCGGCGTTCCGTCCGTTGCGCAACGCCGATCCAACAACGTTGCTGATATCGTCGTTCGCGGTCAGTTTTTTCCTGCAGAAGACGCTCATCCTCGTCGTCGGGTCTCGGCTCAAGGGCCTAGATTTCCTCCCCGAGCTTAACCGGCACGCCGACTTCCTCGGCATTCGCCTGCAAATTCTTCAGATCGTCACCATCGCTATCAGCGCCGGCCTGCTGGCAGCACTGACGTGGTTCCTGAAAGCGACGCGCTTGGGGCTGCACATGCGGGCGGCGGCTGAAGATTTTCGCATGGCGCGGGTTCTTGGCGTTCGCGCCAACAGTGTTATTGCCATGGCTTTTGCGCTGAGTGGCATTCTCGCCGCCGCGGTGTCCTGCCTGATCGTGGTGCAGACCGGCACAGTACAGCCGCGCATGGGGGTGCAGTTGGTGATCATCGCCTTCGTCGGCACGGTGATCGGCGGCCTCGGAAGTCTGTCCGGAGCCGCGCTTGGGGGGTTCCTCGTCGGCGCGGCCTCAATTCTTCTGCAGGCGTTGCTGCCGCCCGATCTGCGCGCGTTTCGCGAGGCGTTCGTGTTCATCGCCGTAGCGCTCATCCTTCTCTTCCGTCCGCAGGGATTGATTCCGGCGCGCGGCCTGAAGGAGCGAATTTGATGCCGTCAAGGGTGGGCGGGAACGTTCCGGCCATGCATAACTTCGAACGACTGTGGCCGCTCGTCGCATTGGTTATGGCCGTCGTTCTGCTGGTCCTCATCATGTCTTTCGCCCCGGCCGTTTTGCAACGACGCGCGACACAAGGCCTAATCAACCTCATCGCGGTGGTTGGATTGTATGTGTTTGCCGGCAACTCGGGCCTGCTGTCCTTCGGCAATGTCGCATTCATGGCCGTTGGCGCCTACGTCTCGGCGCTTTTGACCATGAAGGCCGCGGCAAAGTCAGTCTTCCTTCCCGACCTGCCGGCCGTTATTGCCAGCGCTGAGTGGCCGACATTCGCCGGGGCGCTGGTCGGTGGGATCGCCGCAGGGTTAGTCGCCCTGGTCGTCGGGTGGCCGCTGATGCGCCTCTCCGGCGTCGCGGCCAGCATCGCGACGTTCGCCATTCTTGTCGTCGCCTATGTGGTTTTCGGAAATTGGACGGCCGTGACCGGGGGGCAAAACTCGTTGATGGGGCTGCCGGCCTATGTCGGCTTGTGGACCGCTCTTGGTTGGGCGGTCGCGGCCATCGCGATTGCCTTCGCCTATCAGGAAACGCGTTCGGCGCTGCTGTTACGCGCATCGCGCGAAGACGAGGCTGCGGCGCAGGCTTCGGGCGTCAATGTGGTGCTGCATCGCTTGATCGCCTTCGTCATTTCAGCCTTCCTGTCGGGCATCGCCGGCGTTCTGCTCGCCCATTTTTTGGGGATCGTGCGGGTCGAGAATTTTTATCTCGACCTCACATTCCTGATCGTGGCGATGCTGATCATCGGGGGGAGAGGCAGCCTCACCGGTGCGGTCGCCGGCGCGGTCGTCATTGCCGTGCTGACGGAGTTGCTGCGCCAGAGCGAGATCGGATTTCAGGTTGGAAAGACGGTTATCGCCGCGCCGGCCGGCTTGGGCGACGTCATCCTTGCGCTCATCATGCTGCTGATCATTCTCTTTCGTCCCGATGGAATAGCCGGCGGACGCGAGATCAGATGGCCTTTCGCCAAACGCTAACCGAGCGAGGCAAAATAACGGATCGCGAAATCGATCCATTCCGGCGCGGACCAGTCCGGATGCTCGGCGCGAACCGCTGGCGCCAGGTCGGCGACGATCGCATCGGCGTGCCTTCCGGACCTTCGCTCCGCCGCCACGCGCCCGCCGAGGTCGATCATGTAGTCACGCACGGCGGCGAGAATCTCGACACCGCCGAGGTCGCCGTGCCCGGGAACCACAATGGCCGGTTTCCAGGCTATCAGCTCGGAAAGGATGGTCGCCCAGCGCGCCCCGTCGATAGTCGCATCTTCCGGGGGAAACCAGGGAAAGATCGGAAAAATGCGCTCCTCCGCGAGATCGCCGGTGAACAAGATGCGCTCCTCCGGTAGCCAGACGACCTGATCGCCTGCGGTATGCGCCAGACCCCAGGTTCTCAACTCAACTCTGCGGCCGCCGAGATCGATTGCGGTCGACGCCTCCTCGTAGACGTCGTCAGGCAAAACCAGCTGCGTATCCTCCAGCGCCGCGGCGACGCCCGGGCCGAAAGTCTTGAACATGCCGAGATATGCTTGGCCCTTAGCCTGCAGTTCATCCCGCTGCGATCGATTGTAATGGATCTTTGCGTGGCCCTTGAAAGCCTGGGCGCCAAAGCCATGCTCCGGATGGAAATGGGTGAGCGTCAGCACCAAAGCCCGTTGGCCCGCGAGACGCTTGGCGACCTCCAGCACCGTTCGGCCATTGGCTGGTCCCATCCCGGTGTCCACGACCAAGGCTGCGTCCGAGCCGAGAACGATTCCGATGTTGGGTACGAGCGGGATTCGTCGATCGGAAATGACAAAGACATCGGCCGCGATTTCTTTGATCGCACTCGGGTCTACGATGGGAGCCGGCTGTTCGTTGCTCGTCGAAGCTTCGCTCATTGCGGGAACTCTCTTCCGATCAAATTTCGCCATCGATATCGACGGCTTCGCAATTGGACATTGTAAGTCTACAACGTCAAGATCGACTGCCGAGGAAAATGTCTATGAGCGATGCGCTTATCGCCCTTCATTTCCAAAACGATATATGTCATCCGCAAGGGAAAATTCCATTTTCCCTAAACCGCAACACCGAAGGTGCGCACGACTTTCTGCATGCAAGCCGGCGTACATTGGCGGCTGCCCGCCGCGCGGGCTGGACCATCGCCCATATGCACATCGTGTTCGCTGAGGATTATTCGGACCTGCCGCGCAACTGCCGCCTGTTCCAAAAGACCGAGGCGCTCGGCGCACTCAAGCGGGGCTCGTGGGGAGCCGGCGCTTATGCCGGTTTTGAGCCCCGGGACGGAGAAATATTCGTTACCGGCACCGGTAACAGCGCCTTCCGACGCACCGATCTAGAGGCGTTGTTTCGCGAGCACGCAGTCGACCGGCTGAACGTTATCGGTTTGGCGACCCAATTTTCGGTCGAGCACACCGTGCGCGACGCGGCCGATATGGGTTATCTCGTCAGACTTCTCGTCGACTGCTGCGTGTCCGGCGACCAGGAGGCGCACCAGGCATCGCTCCGCACGCTGACGATGCTTGCAGATGTCGTAACCAGCGACTCCGTGTTCGAATCCGGCATCTGAATTTGCGAACGCGAAAGTTGATCATTCCACTAACGTGATAGGTTGGCAAAAACCGGGGAGGGAGAGATGTTCAAGGACGGGCTCCTGCGCGGCCGACGCATCCTGGTGACCGGCGGTGGCACCGGCCTCGGTAAGGGCATGGCCGAAACGTTTCTCGCGCTCGGCGCCGAGGTATTTATCTGCGGGCGCAGGAAATCCGTGTGCGAAGCGACCGCTGCCGAGTTTACCGGCAAGCACGGCGGCAAGGTCGGCGTCTACGGGGTCGACATCCGCGATGCCGCCGCAGTCGACGCCATGGTCGGCGACATCTTCACCTCCGGACCGCTCACCGATCTCATCAATAACGCCGCTGGAAATTTTATCTCGCGGACCGAGGATTTGAGCACGCGCGGTTTCGACGCCATTGCCAACATCGTGATGCACGGCACTTTCTATGTCACGCACGCGGTTGGCCGCCGCTGGATCGCCGGCGGGCATCGCGGCAACGTGGTTTCGATCGTGGTGACGTGGATTTACAACGGCAGCCCCTACGTGGTGCCGTCCGCCATGAGCAAGTCCGCCATCCACACCATGACCATGTCGCTCGCCACCGAATGGGCCAGCCACGGCATCAGGCTCAACGCCATCGCGCCGGGCGTGATCCCGACCGAGGGCGCGAGCAAACGCCTCAGCCCCGGCGAGACGCCGGGCGAGCGCACGGCCCGTATCAATCCGATGGGGCGGGTCGGCCGTATGGAGGAACTGGCAAATCTCGCGACCTTCCTGATCTCGGACGGCTGCGAGTGGCTGACAGGACAGACCATCACGCTAGACGGCGGACAAAGCCACGCGACCGGGGCCAGCTTCTACGAACTGCGGAATTGGACTGATGCGCAGTGGCAGGCCGCGCGCGAATCCATCAAGGCGCAGAACGAGAAGGACCGTGCTCAGCGCGCGGTTTGACGAGAAAGACGAACGCCAATGAGCGCACTGGCTGAGCAATCCTCGCCTGACGCGAATCGACCGATCGCCGAATCGCTTTCGGAGTTTACCGTTCGGCTCAGCTATGACGCGATCCCGGCCGCGGTTCGCGAGCGCGCCAAGCATATGATCCTGGACTCGGTCGGCATTGCGCTGGCGTCGACGAAATACGATTTTGCGTCCGTTTCGCTCGCCGCGCTCGATGAATTGGGGACCGGAGAATCCGCGGTGATTGGCATCGGTCGCCGTCTTGCGCTCCGAGACGCGGTGCTCATGAACGGAATTCTCGTTCACGGACTTGATTTCGACGACACCCACACGCGTGGGGTGCTTCATGCGACCGCCAGCAGCTTCCCTTGCGCCTTGGCGGTGGCCGATCGGGACGGCGTGGACGGCAAAACCCTTTTGGCGGCCTACGTCGCCGGAATGGAAGTCGCGACGCGGCTCGGCTCAGCCGCCAAGGGTGGCTTTCACCAGGCCGGTTTTCACCCCACCGGATTGATCGGCGCATTCGGCTGTGCGCTGACGGCAGCGAAGCTTTTGAAGCTCGATTCCGAACGCGCGACGATGGCGCAAGGCATCGTGCTGTCAATGGCTAGCGGCAGCATGGAGTTTCTGGGGGAGGGCGCCTGGACCAAACGTCTGCATCCCGGTTGGGCCGGCGTCGCAGGCATTACCGCCGGAACATTGGCCAAGCATGGCTTCATCGGCCCGCGCCGCGCTTACGACGGTCGCTTCGGGCTCTATGCCAGCTATCTCGGACAGCATTTGGCGAAGGCGGATCTGGCGCTCGCCACTGAAAATCTGGGCGGCAGCTGGCAGATCGACGAGGTAGCGATCAAACCATTTCCTGCGTGCCACCTCGCACATGCGTCGGCCGACGCGGCCATTGCGCTACACAAGATGCACGGGCTGCCGGCCGACGCCATTAGGCGCGTACGAGTCCTCGTACCGCGGGAAGCGGTGGACATTGTGTGCGAGCCGATCGCGAATAAGCGCAAGCCGGCCAGCAGTTATGATGCGCAGTTCAGCATCCCATACATCGTGGCGACAGGCTTGCTGAAAGGCTGCTTCACGCTCGGCGAACTCGAGGATGCGGCGCTTCATGACACGGCGGTGCTGAATCTAGCCTCTCGCGTTGAGTACGAAGTCGATCCGGCGTCGACTTTCCCCAAGCACTATAGCGGCGAGGTGGTCGTGGAAACAAAGGATGGACGAAGCTTGCGTCACCGGGAGGCGATCAATCGCGGCTGCGCCGATCGGCCGCTAACCAACGATGAGATCGTGACCAAATTTCTGGACACTGCCCAACGCGCCGTTTCGGCTCGTATTGCCAAAAGCGTCTTGAACGCCGTTCTCAACTTCGATCGCGACAGCGCGCGCACGTTGGCGGATGCGCTGTGTGCACAGGCCTGAGGCAGCCGCAGCTCAAGCGTTGCTTACGACGCCGGGCCGCGCACTACTTTGTATCCGGCCTTTTCGCGATCCCAGGTGGCGGCTGTGACGCCGCGCTCGCGCAGCTTGTATTTTGTCACCTTGCCATTCTCAGTCACCGGCAAAGCTTCAACGAATTCCAGGAACCGCGGCACCGCGAAGTACGGCATGCGCGGCTGGCAGTAATCCAGCAGCGCGGCGTGGGTAAGCTGCGCCCCCGAACGCATCACGACGGCGGCCATCACCTCATCCTCGGCAAGCTCTGAGCGCACCGGAAAGACCGCGGCGTTTTCCACCGCCGGATGGTTCACCAGCACCTGTTCCACTTCGTAGGAGGAAATGTTTTCGCCGCGCCGGCGAATGGCGTCTTTCATGCGGTCCATGAAGCGGTAAAAGCCCTCCGATTCGCGGACCACGCGGTCGCCGGTGTGGAACCAAAGATTGCGCCACGCTTCCACGGTTTTTTCCGGCATGCCGAAATAGCCGGTGGCGAAGGCAAACGGCTCGTCGGCCCGCAGCATCAGCTCTCCGGCCTCGCCGTCGGGGACTTCGTTGTCGTGGGCGTCAACGACACGTGCGGAAAAGCCCGGTAACAGCCGCCCCATCATGCCGGGCCGCTGCTCGGCAAGCGGCGCGCCCATGATGCAGTTCGTTTCCGTCGAACCGTACCCGTCGAGGAGCCCGAAGCCGAAGCGCTTCGAGAACTGCGCGTGGAAGTCCGCGGGCACCGCGGGGGCTAGCGCCAGGCGTACGCCGTGCGCACGGTCGGTACTGCTTGGCTTCTGCGCCAGCAGCATCGGCACCATGGCGCCGAGCACAAAGGTCACGGTCGCTTTTTCTCGTGCCAGCGCCGAAATGAATCCGGACGCCGAAAAACGAGGCTCTACGATCAGCGTCGCGCCGTTCAAAAGTGTCTGGAAGAAAGTCCCCAACGCATTGGTATGAAACACCGGAAGCGTCGTCATCAGGATATCCGCTTCGCTGATGCCGAGGAGTTGCGACGTGTAGTAGCCCCACCAGAAATATTGAGCGTGCGGACAACAGACACCCTTGGACAGGCCGGTCGTGCCTGAAGTGTAGAGGATCGCGAAGGTATCTCCCGGCGCGACCGGATGCGGCGGCACGCCGTCTCGGGGCGACGGGAATGGAACGGCCTGGAAGTGCGCCAATTCCTGATGTCGACCTTCGCCGACCAGCCATATCGCTTCAAGGGGGAAGCGCGCGCGGTCGAGGGGCAGGAGCACCGGCGTAAGCTCGTGCTCGATGACCAACAGTCGCGCACCGCAATTGCTCAGAATGTGTTCGAGCTGCGCTCCACGAGAAGCCGTGTTGATCGGAACGGCGATGGCCCCGAGCCACGCGCAGCCGAGAATCGTGAGAAGCAGTTCCGGACGATTGCCGCACATGATGGCGACCCGGTCGCCGGCTTTCGTGCCGGCGTTGGCGAGCGCGCCAGCGTAACCCGCGGCGGCGGCGCACGCCTCCGCGTAAGTCAGTGTCATTCCCCCAATCGTGACGAGGCGGCGCTCACCGTATCGCTCGGCTTGGCGCGCCAGTATTTTTGGCAGCGTGCGCTCAAGCGGCGAAAAAGCTTCAGGAAGCGACACTGGCGGTGTGGGGGCTGCGCTTTGGGGCACGCTCGCGGTCGCTGACATGAGCAGTCTTCTTCCTCCAGTCTGAACTGGCTCGCAAGTTTCCGCCCGCAACGGCGAGAAATGCATTAGCACAAAGTCCGCCGGCGCGTTATTTTAGGTTTAAAGGATCGGATCTGCACTGGCCATGACAGTCGACATTGATGGTCGTCGACGCCGGAGCGAAGGCAGCTTGCCTCGCGCTGGCGCGGCGGAGGAAAGGTTCCGCGTCGAGATATTCAGCAAGGAGGCGCCGATGGCTGAAGACGCCGCAATCGAGGTCGTGCTCCGGCGCTCCGGCCTGACCTTCATCGTTCCGCCGGAAAAGAGCATCCTTCAAGTGCTGATAGAGGAAGGCATCGATCCGATGTACGATTGCCAGCGCGGCGAATGCGGCATCTGCCAGGTCGCCGTATTGGAAGGCGAACCCGATCATCGGGATCACATCCTCAGTGAAAGCGAGCGGGCCGGGAACAAGGTGATGCAGGTTTGCGTATCGAGAGCGAAGACGCCGCGACTGGTGATCGATCTTTAGAGCGATGCGCAGCAATTGGGAGAAGGCGATGGGCCGATACATCGGAAATGCGGCGGCGGTTCATGACCTGGTACGGGAGACCGAGGTCCACCGCGACGTCTACATCGACCAGGAAATCTTCGATCTGGAGATGGAGCACCTGTTCGCCAACACCTGGATCTATGTCGGCCACGACAGCCAGGTGGCAAATCCGGGCGACTATTACGGTACCACGATCGGCACGCAGCCGGTGATGATGGTCCGCCACAGCGATGGTGTCGTGCATGTCCTCTATAACCGCTGCCCCCACAAAGGCACGCGCATTACCATCGATACTTGTGGCAACGCCGGAAAATTTTTCCGTTGTCCCTATCACGCGTGGTCCTTCAAAACCGACGGCTCGCTGCTCGCGATCCCGCTGCGCAAAGGTTACGAGCACACCGGACTAGAGCAGAGCGAGGCCATCAAGGGCATCGCTCCGGTCAAGCATGTGAAGAACTATCGCGGCTTCGTGTTCGCCAAGATGAGCGATACCGGCCCGGACTTCGAGGACTACTTCGGCGAAAGTCTTTCAACTATCGACAATATGGTCGATCGTTCGCCCGCCGGGCGGCTTGAAGTTGCCGGCGGCGTCTTGCGCTACATGCACAATTGCAACTGGAAAATGCTGGTCGAGAATTTGACCGACACCTGTCATCCAATGGTCGCCCACGAATCCTCGGCCGGAACGGCGATCGACGTATGGAAGAAGATGTTTCCCGGCAGCAACAAAAAGCCGGCTGCGGTCGAGATCTTTGCGCCGTTCATGTCGCCGTACGAGTCCTTCGAGAAAATGGGAATTCGCATCTGGCGCAATGGCCACGGCCATACCGGCGTGCATCACTCGATTCATTCCGACTATTCGGCGGTTCCCGGCTATTTCGAAAAAATGGCCGCTGCCTACGGCGAGACGCGCGCCAAGGCAATCCTCGACGAGAACCGGCACAACACCTCGTTCTTCCCCAATTTCACCATGAAGGGACCGATTCAGGCGATCCGCCTTTTCAAGCCCATCGCGCCCAATCGGACGCTTGCCGAATCCTGGACCTTCCGGCTGGTCGATGCGCCGGACATGCTGCTCGAGCGCACACTCACCTATAGCCGGCTGATCAACGCTCCGACCTCGATCGTCGGCCACGATGACCTCGAAATGTACGAGCGAGCGCAAGAGGGTCTGCACGTCGACGCCAACCCTTGGGTCAATATTCAGCGCCTCTACGACCCCGCGGAAGCCGAGCAGGAAACTGCGGTCATCAACGGCACGTCGGAATGGCAGATGCGCAATCAGTTCCGCGCCTGGTCGAAATTCATGACCATGTCGATTTGACGGGGCGCGGGAATGAAAGCGCCGACCGAGCAGGATCTGATCGGCTTCGTCATGCACGAGGCTCGGCTGATCGACCAGCACCGTTTCGAGGAATGGCTCGATCTGTTCGCGGACGACGGCCACTACTGGATGCCGCTGGAATGGGGCCAAACCGATCCACGGCTCGCCACGTCGCTGATGTACGAGGACAAGCTTCTGCTGCGGATACGTGTCGAGCGACTCAAGGGCAACCGGACATTTTCGCAAAAGCCCAAGAGCCGTTGCCATCACGTCTTGCAGGTCCCGCAGATCGACAAGCGCGACGAAGCCACCAATGAATATGTGACGTGGACGCCGATGCACTATGTAGAGACGCGCCTCGACGAGCAGGATCTCTATGCCGCCTGGGCGACCCACACGCTGACGATGGTGGAGGGCAAGCTCAAGATCAAATTGAAGCGCGTCGATCTCGTCAATTGCGATGCCGCCCTTCGCAGCATCCAACTTTTCATGTGAGAAGCGGATATGAGCGAACGCCCGGTCGCAATCGTCACCGGCGGAAGCGCCGGTATTGGCGCCGCGATTTGCCGGCGTATGATCGGCGCCGGTTACGAGGTAGTATCGCTGGCGCGGCGAAAGCCCGATTGGACGGACGTGGCGCTGCGCGCGGTTGAAGTCGACCTCACCGATGCGCGCGCGACCGAGCATGCGGCCACGGGCCTTGCCAAGCAATACGCAATCAGTTGCGTGATCCACAATGCCGGCATGGTCCGGCCGAATCTTCTCCCCGACGTTCGCCAGGAAGACTTGCACGACCTCACGCAACTCCATCTCGGCGCCGCGATCCTGATCGTGCAAGCCGCGTTACCGAGCATGCGCGAACGAAATTTTGGCCGCATCGTCCTCATATCGTCGCGTGCCGCGCTCGGTCTGCAAACGCGGACCGTATATTCGGCGACCAAGGCGGGTATGATCGGCATGGCGCGAACCTGGGCGCTTGAGCTTGCGCCCTCCGGGATCACGGTGAATGTGGTGGCGCCGGGCCCCATCCAGGATACGGACATGTTTCGGGAAGTGATGCCCGCGGGCGGCGAGCGCGAAGCGGCGTTGGCCAGATCGATGCCGGTTCGCCGTCTCGGGCGCAGCGACGACGTCGCGCGCGCCGTCACGTTTTTCGCCGCTCCCGAAAGCTCGTTCATCACCGGGCAGCTTCTCTACGTCTGCGGCGGCGCGAGTGTTTCCAGCTTCAGTTTTTAGAAAAAAAACATCCGGGAAGGAACGGTGGACCCGATGCGCATCTGGTATCAAAGCTATGTCGATGAGCCGAATGGCAAGGTCTATTGGGATCGGCTGCGGCGCCACCTTGCCGCCATCGCCGATCCCGGCACCACCGTCGAGATCAAAGGTATCTCGCCGTACGACAATTATGCCCATCCAATCGTCGAGTTCCGCTGCGCCAGGGAAGTGATCTGCAACGCGGTTAAGGCCGAGCGCGAGGGCTATGACGCCTTCATCATCGGTCACTTCCAGGACGCGGGGCTTTATGAGGCGCGCTCGGTCGTCGACATTCCGGTCGTGTCGCTCGGC
>JBEKSB010000040.1:0-23905 GCA_049517455.1 Xanthobacteraceae bacterium | reverse complement strand
TGGGGGGCTGGAAAAAGCACTCAAATCACTTCATGATGAGGTTGAAAAATCATTCAACCTCATGGTGACACCTCATGCTCGCAGTGTTTGGGAATAGCACCATGACGGATCAAACAACGCCATATCAATCCGACAGTAGGGCGCTAATTTTTACTCTGCCATTGACGGTCGCGCTGACTATCGGAACTGGCGGCAATATCACTGCGGAATATTGCAAGCACCAAAAAGACGGGATTGTCTTCAACGGACACGGCGGCGCGGCCATAGACCGTTTCTCAGTTGCGTCTCCTGCAGACGAACTGACGCGCATAAAGACCACACTCAAGCTGACAGTCAGTGAACTAGCTGGCTGCATCGGAGTCTCACGTCAATCAATCTACAATTGGAAATCAGGGTCCGAGATAAAAGCAAGGAACGCAGAAAAATTTGAAAACCTTAAAAACGCGGCTGATGTGATTTCTGCTGCCGGTTTCGACATTCCCGCCTTTACATTGGCTCGGAAGCTGCCGGGAGGCAGCACTCTGCTGGAAACCATTTCAGCTGGCGGCGACGGAAAACTTGCTGCGCAGTCTCTGTTGCAAATGCTGAATCAGGAATCGGTAGAGCGGAAAATGTTGAGTGAGCAGATCGCCCAACGAATGCGGCCGGAAATTGATAACAATATTATATTTGGAGTTTGATCGGATAACTCGACTCAATGGCGGAATGGAAACGAGATAATCCTTGGCGACAAGGTTCAATTCTCAAAATCGAAAGTGTCAAATCACTGGGCTTGGCTCACACCAAATCGTCAGATGACACGGTCGTTGTAATCGTCTCCCACGATTGTGACCTTGCGCAAGCAGACGACGTAGAGCCGTGCGCTGAAGCGATACCTGGCTGTCCGATTGAGGAAATAAGCGGCGATCTTGCGAACGCGAAAAACATCCGGCGGCTGCATCTACCGTTTAGTGCCGGTGAGGTAAAACTTGTCGCAGAATTTATTGCAACAGACAAAATAGCTATTCCAAAAGATGTTCTCTCCCAACATGAGCCTGCCGCCAATGCGCGACTGACGCCGGCAGAACTAAACGTTCTTCAGACTTGGTTGGCCGTCCGCTACCGCCGATCATCGTTTCCGGACGAGTTTGATCGTCGCATCAAAGATAAAGACGCCAAATTCTACGATAAGTTCGTGAGGGCGGTTAAGGGATCGGCGGCGCATCTTCTGGCGATATTATTCGATGTGGACGGCGGTATTGAAGTAGATCGCAAGGGTCCAGATGACACCTACACGCTCTCAATCTATCTAGTTTACAACGTCACTGTAGACCCGGGAAAAGCCAAGCAAGCGGTTGATGGGCTTGCGGGCAAGATAACGGCTCTATTTAAGACCTGCTATGTCAAGGATGGAAAGTGGCAGAACGTAGAATTGCGAACGTGCGAACCAATATCTGAGGCGGCCGTAACAATGCATCAGTATAGATTGCTTAAGCCATTGACGTTCGAATACCTCAGCTTGCGAGAAGAACCGCAAGGTCCAATAGCTCAGTGAAATTATTCCTTTTTCCAGCGAGAGGCTGCCGCCTTTTTCGCAATTTCTTGACGGCGCTTTGGCGTTAGCGAATTTGCTCGGGCGCGTCCGCCGATAAGACCACCTTTTCTGGCGTATTCCTTGCCCGTTTCCGGCTTTTCCTCGACTTCCCCCGTCGCGATCCGCATGACATGGACCGCGTTGCCGATCACGTCGGCCGGGCGCTTCTCGCCTTTAGGGCTTCGGGGCATCAGGATTTCTCGCGGAGTTTTTGCAGCTTATTTTTTACTTTTGCAGGGTAATCGCCACCCATAAAATCGTTCACTGGAACGCGCCGCGTAAAGCCGTCAAGGACGACATCAGCGCCAGACCTCAAGGCGGCGCGGACTGCGCGCTCGCAACGGACGCACTGCTCCTCTGTCCATCGTCCTCTAGGAACCAGCGCTCATACTCCTGCCCGAGTGTGGCTGGCGCGCGGTAGATAAGCCTATCGGCCATAATGCCAGTATATACGATAATAGCCGCTGGCCCGAATAGAGGGCCGATTGCCTAGAAATTCAAACTGAGACACTACCCAATTGCGCGCGAGATTTCGCCGCGGGTTCGGCCAATCCGCATTAGCTAGGAATGCCATACGGTTACCGCCAGAGCGCGGCGAACATGACGAATTTGTCATATGCATCAGGCGCGAGCGGTGGACCGCCACTGCGCCGCCGAGATCGGTCAGGAGTCACCGATGGCAACCGCCGAGATGATCACGAAGGCTTGGGCCATAGGTCCCTCGTCGGTTATGGTGAGATCGATACGCGCCTCGTACCCGGCGGGCGTCATGGCCGCGAGACGCCGCTTGGCGCCGCCTGTGAGCGCCATTGTCGGGCGGCCCGACGGCAGGTTGACCACTCCCATATCCCGCCACCAGACGCCGGCGCGGAGCCCCGTACCGAGCGCCTTGGCGCAGGCTTCCTTCGCCGCGAAGCGCTTGGCGTAGGTCTCGACGCGGTTTCGCCGCTTTTCCGCCTTCGCGCGTTCGGCCGCTGTGAATACGCGGTCGATGAAGCGATCGCCATGGCGCTCGATCACTTTGGCGATGCGGCGCACGTCGGTAATATCGGAGCCGATGCCGAGAATCATGACGCGGTCCTGCCCGTTTGCGCCCGGCCGCGATCCATCGCCGCACGCATTTCGCGCACGCCGGCGGCAAGGCCTTCGAAGATTGCTTCGCCGATCAGAAAATGGCCGATGTTGAGTTCGACAATCTCCGGAAGCGTCGCGATTTTTTCCGCAGCGGCGAAATCAAGACCGTGGCCGGCATGGACCTCAAGCCCGGCGCTCGCCGCCAGCGCCGCGCCGCGCGCGATGCGTTCGAATTCGACGGCAGCGGCGGCAACGTCGGCCGCAATCAAAGCGTCGCACCAGGCGCCGGTATGAATCTCTATAACCGGCGCGCCGATCGCCGAGGCGGCTTCGATCTGCGCCGGCTCGGCGGCAATGAACAGCGAAACGCGAATCCCCGCCTCGGCAAGTTGGCTTATCGCGGCGCGCAGCGGCCCGCGCTGCCCGGCGGCGTCGAGGCCGCCTTCGGTCGTGCGCTCCTGGCGCCGTTCGGGCACGACGCAGGCGGCATGCGGCCGCACCTTGCGGGCAATCGCCACCATCTCGGGCGTCGCCGCCATTTCAAGATTGAGCGGCTTTTCGATGCCGGCCTTGAGCCGCACGATATCGTCGTCGACGATGTGGCGGCGATCCTCGCGCAAATGCGCGGTGATGCCATCGGCGCCAGCCGCGATCGCGATCTGGGCAGCCTTGACGGGATCTGGATGCCGTCCACCGCGTGCGTTGCGAACGGTCGCGACGTGATCGATGTTGACGCCAAGGCGGATTGGAAAAAGAGCGGGCATGCTGATTTCGTCGCGGCGCGCTTAGCCGTTCACCCGCTCGGCATTGGCGACCACCTTCTTCGCCCGCAGCTGCGAGATGATCGAAGTGAGGTGCTTGAGATTATAGACTTCCAGATCGATGGTCAGCTCGGTGAAATCCGGCGACTGCCTGGACATGCGGATGTTGTCGATGTTGCCGTCGTGCTCGGCGATCACCTGCGCGATTTGAGCGAGCGATCCCGGCTCGTTCACCGATTGCACCGCGAGCTGCGCCGGGTATCGCTGCGGCGTTGTCTCGTCTACATCCCAGCGCACGTCGAGCCACCGTTCCGGCTGATCCTCGAATTCCGTCAGCGCCGGCGAATGGATCGGATAGATGGTGATCCCTACCCCCGGCGTCATGATACCGACGATGCGATCGCCGGGTACCGCGCCGCCATTGGGCGCGAAGCGCACCGGCAGATCCGTGTTGATGCCGCGGATCGGGATCGCGGCGCCATTTTCTGCGGTCTCCGGAACCTTGAATTTCACCGCCTTGGCGCGCTTTAGTCCGAACCAGCCGCTCTCCTTCGGCGCGACCGGCGTGACGCGTTCGTCCTTGTAATCGGGGAACATGGCGCGCACCACGTCGGCGGCCTTCATCTCGCCGCGGCCGACAGCCGACATCACATCGTCGATCGAGGCGCGTGCCAACCGCGGCAAGGCGCCTTCAAGCTGCTCGTCCGAATAGGCGATCTTGGCGCGCTGGCACAGCCGCTCGAGGATGCGCCGGCCGAGGCCCGAATATTGGTCGCGCACGGCGGCGCGCGTTGCGCGCCGGATCGCCGCACGCGCTTTGCCGGTCACGACGATCGATTCCCAGGCGGCGGGCGGCGCGGTCTGCGCCTTGGAGGTCAGGATCTGGACCTCGTCGCCGTTCTGCAACGGCGAGCTCAATGGGCCGATCTTGCCGTTGATTTTTGCCCCGATCGCCATGTTGCCGACGTCGGTATGCACCGCATAGGCGAAATCGATCGGCGTCGCGCCGCGCGGCAGCGCGATCAGTTTGCCTTTCGGCGTGAAGCAGAACACTTGATCATGAAACAGTTCGAGCTTGGTGTGCTCAAGAAACTCTTCCGGGTTGGAACCATCGGCCAATAGCTCGATGGTGCGGCGCAGCCACGCATAAGCGTTCGACTCGCGCGAAAGCATCTCGGTCGGAGAGCCGACACCGTCTTTGTAAAGCGCGTGCGCGGCAATGCCGTATTCGGCGATTTGCTGCATGTCGCGGGTGCGGATTTGCAGCTCGACGCGCTGCTTCCCAGGGCCGATCACGGTGGAGTGAATCGAACGGTAATCGTTCTGCTTGGGTGTGGAGATGTAGTCCTTGAAGCGCCCGGGCACGACCGGCCAGGTGGTATGGACAATGCCGAGCGCGCGGTAGCACTCGGCGACGCTCCCCACCACGACGCGGAAGCCAAATATGTCCGAAAGCTGCTCGAAGCCGACGGCCTTCCTCTCCATCTTGCGCCAGATCGAATAGGCGCGCTTGCGCCGACCGGTCACTTCGGCGGCGATGCCGCTATCGGCGAGCTTCCTGGCAAGTTGCTGTTCGATCTCGCTGATCCAACCTTTGCTGCGCGCCGCAAGCGCATCGAGCCGCTCGGTAATGACCTTGTAGCCGTCCGGGTTAAGTTCGTGGAACGCCAAATCCTCGAGCTCGTCGCGCATGGCCTGCATGCCCATGCGGCCGGCCAGCGGCGCGTAGATGTCGAGCGTTTCTTCCGCCGTGACGCGGCGTGCCTCCGGCGGCCGGTACTCCAGCGTGCGCATGTTGTGCAGCCGGTCGGCGAGCTTGATCAGCAGCACCCGCACGTCGGCGGCGATGGCAAGGAGAAGCTTGCGCAAGTTCTCCGCCTGCTTCGCCTCCTTGGACACGAGATCAAGTTTCTTCAGTTTGGTCAGGCCCTCGACCAGAACGCCGATGTCGTGGCCAAACAGGCGGTCAATCTCCGTGCGGGTGGCGTCAGTGTCCTCGATCGTGTCGTGCAGAAGCGCCGCCGCGATAGTGGCGTCGTCGAGTTTCAGATCGGTGAGGATCGCCGCAACCTGGAGCGGATGCGAGAAATAGGGATCGCCCGAGGCGCGTTTCTGCTCGCCATGCGCGCGCATGGCGTAGACGTAAGCGCGGTTGAGCAGATCCTCGTTGGTCGCGGGGTTATATTGTTTGACCCGGTCGATCAGCTCGAATTGCCGCATCATTTGCGGCTTGCGGCGCTTCGGCACCCGCTCGACGTCCTGCGGCACGAGATTCGGCGCCCGCGCGACCGCGACCCGCAGACGGGGCTGGTTCTGCATCCGCGGCAAATCGATCGGCGAGCGCGCCATGGAAACCTCGGCCCCGCCGCTATCGGCGAGGGCTGTTACAAGGATATCATGGCGTAGCCTCCGCGCCACAAGGCACTGCAGTCCGGCGCGGCCAAGCGACCAAAGTCGGCAGTCATCGGCAAAATTTGGTTACCGCACCGCACCCTTCTTCGCCTCAGCCTCGCGGATGAGCGCCCGTAGCCGCGTCGGCGTCACCGGCAGCGTATCGATCCGCACGCCGAGCGGACGCAGCGCATCCTCGATCGCGCAGGCGAGCGCCGGCGGGGCGACCATGCGGCCGCCCTCGCCGGCTCCCTTGACGCCATATTCGGTATAGGGCGAAGGCGTCACGAGGTGGCCGATACGCACCTGCGGCGGCAGGTTGCCGATCCTCGGCATCAGATAATCCTGGAACGAGGTCTGTAGCAGCTGCCCGTTCTTGTCATACTGAAACTGCTCGAGCAACGCCGTGCCGATGCCTTGCGCGGTCCCGCCGCGCACATGACCGTCGACGGTCATCGGGTTGATCATGGTGCCGCAATCGTGGACGGCAACGTAGTCCAAAAAGCTGACCTGCCCGGTCTTCGCATCGACCTCGACCACCGGCATGTGACACATGTGGCCCATGATCGGATAGAAAATGCCGAAATCGCTGTCGCTCTTTGGCAAAGTCGCCAACGGGTGGTCGTAGGTGTAGTTCGCGTCGAGGCCGCTGGTCAGATCGGGATCGTCCGGCAGCGACAGCCGAAAGAAATGCGCCTGCGTGGCAACCTCGGCGATCGAGACCTCCAACCCCGACGCGCCCTTGACGCCGATCTTGCCGCCGCGGAATTCCAGATCGTGCGGGCCGGCCTCCAGCATGTGGCCGGCAATGCGCTTGAGCTTTTCCTTGATGATCATGCACGCGCCGGCGACCGCGCCGGTTATCATGACCGTGTATCGGCTGCCGCCGGGACCCGTTCCCGGAAGTCCGTGATCGGTGTCCGAGTAGGTCACGCTGATGTCGGCCGGGTCCATGGTCAACTGCTCGGCAAGCACCATCGCGGCGACCGTCTCCGGGCTGTTGCCCCAGCACGGCGCGTGCAGCGAGATCACAGCCTTACCGGTCGCATCGATCTTGACCGAGGCGCTTTCGGGTGAGCTCGTCAGGGCAAATCCCGGAACGCGGTTGAGCATCCAGAATTCGGTTGCGCTGAAGACGCTCTTTTCCTGGCAGCTCGCGACGCCAATGCCGACATATCGTCCCTGCGTCCGCGCCAATTGCTGTTTCTCACGCCAGCCGTCGTAGTCGAGCATTTGCAGCGCCATATCGAGCGCGCCCGGATAATTGCCGCTGTCGTAAAGGTTTCCGGTCGGGATCTGATAAGGAAACTCGTCGGGCTGGATGAAATTGTCGCGCCGGAAAGCGATCGGATCGAGCCCCAGCTCGTCGACGGCCGCGTCAACAATGCGTTCGATCATGAAATTGGTGACTTCGGAGCCGAAGCCGCGGCAGGCGCCCTGCTGGCACTTGTTGGTGAAGACGGCGTAGATCTCGGCGCCGACCGCGCGAATCTTGTAGGGGCCGACCGTTTGCGAAAAGCCGTTGCCGTGCGTCCCCAACCCATATTGAAAATACGCACCGTAATCATCCACGACCTTGTATCGCAGCGCCGTCATCCGATGGCTGGCGTCGACTGCAAGCTCGACGTCGTAAATGCGGTCCGATCCGTGATTGTCGCAAGCGGTGATGTTGTCGATTCGATCCTCGATGTATTTTACGGGGCGGCCGGCCGCGCGAGCGCCCACGGCGGAGAGCACCGCCACTTTGTGCAGGAACAGTTTGCTGCCGAAACTGCCGCCGGCATCCATCGGCACGAGGTTGACGTGGTGGCTCGCCACTTTGAGCGCGGCCGCGATCGTGAACCCGATATAGTTGTACATCGAGCCATTAACATAGATCGTGAATTTGCCCGATCCCTCGTCGAAGCTTGTGACAGCGCCGGCGGTTTCGATCGGTTGCCCGCCGGAACGCGCCCAGCGCAGGCGGCGCTTGATGACGTGGGCCGCTTGCGCGAATTCCTGCTCCACCGGTCCGAACGTATAGTTGCGATGCTCGGCGACATTGTCCGGGCCGCGCTCGGGGTGGAGGACCGCGTCGCCCCTGGAACTGATCGCATCCATCATGTCGGACACGGCCGGCAGCGGGTCGTATTCGACCGTGATGAGACCGATGGCGTCTTCGGCGATGTATCGCGAATCGGCCACGACCAGCACCACCGGTTCGCCGACATGGCGAACCTTTCCAAGCGCGATACAGCGCTGTTCGACCGGCGGGTTGGCGAAGCACGGCAGCGGCCCGGTTTCTTTCGCCGCATCCTCCCCGGTGATCACGGCGACAACGCCGGGAAGCGCCAGCGCCGCGCTCTTGTTGATCGACTTGATCCGCGCGTGCGCATGCGGGCTGCGCAGAACCGCGGCATGCGCCATATTGGGCAACGAGACATCGTCGATGAAGCGGCCGCGTCCGATCAGGAAGCGCGGATCTTCCTTGCGCAGCATGCGCGTGCCGATGACGCTGAGCCGCTGATCCGGCCGTTCTTTTTGCCGGCCGGCGGGAGGTGAAAGGATCTTCCCAGCTTCTGCCATTACGGCGCCGCCCTTTCGGTGCGCATCAGTTCGACCGCGCGCTCGACCGAACTGACGATGTCTTCATAGCCGGTGCACCGGCAGATATTGTCGTTGAGGCGTGTGCGAATGGTTTCCCGGTCGGCATTGGGATTTTCGCGCAAAAGCTCGGTCATGAGCATCAGCATTCCGGGGGTGCAATAACCGCATTGCAGGCCGTGCTTCTCCCAGAAGCCACGCTGCAATGGGCTCAAATTGTTGAGGCGGCCAAGCGATTCGACGGTCTCGATGTTGCGCCCGTCAGCTTGAACTGCGAGCGTACAGCAGGCTCGCGTCGCTAGCCCATCGAGTAGAACGGTACAGGCGCCGCACACGCCGTTTTCGCATCCGACATGCGTGCCAGTCAGGCCGATCTCGTGGCGGATGAAGTCGGAAAGAAGGAGCCGCGGCTCGATTCTCCGCCGGAAGGCTCTGCCGTTCACCGTTACATTGACTTCCAACTCGCTCATCGCTCGATCACCCGTCGATCGCCTGGCCGGCGCGGGCGCAGGCCGCGCGCAGCATTCGCTGGGTCAGCGTGGCGGTGACGTCGCGCCGGTAGGCTTCATCGGCATGCAGATCGCCGGCTGCGGTAAGATTCTTTGCAGCCGCATCGGCGGCCGCTTCGATATTAGCCGCCGAAGCCGGTTTGCCTTCGAGCATGGCTTCCGCGGCCGGAATCCGAAACACGTTGTGAACCGCATTGCGAAAGCCGATGCGCACGTCGCGGCATGTGCCGTAGCGAAGCGTGAGCAGGCAGCCGGCCGCAACGAGCGCGCGGTCGCCGTAGCGCTGGCTCACTTCGAGAAAGCAATAGCCGTGGCCAGGAGGCATTCGCGGAATGCGCACTTCAACGAGCATCTCGTCCGCCGCGAGATCGGTCGCGAACGGCGCCTTGAAGAACTTCACCGCCGTAATCGTGCGCGATGAGCGTGCGCTGCGCGCGACCATGGTCGCGCCAAGCAGAGTGACGGCCAGCGGCATCTCGAAGGCAGGGTCGTTGTGGCAAAGGTTGCCGCCGAGCGTCCCGCGATTGCGAATGGAATGGTTGGCGACGTGCGGGTAGGCCTCGGTCATGATCGGGCAGCTCGCCGCCACGATAGGCGAGCGCAGGATCGTGTTGTGGGTCGTCAGCGCGCCGATGCGAAGCTGTCCGAAATCCTCGACGATATACTGCAGCTCCGCGAGCCGACTCACGTCGATGAGACGGCCCGGTGAGATGAGCCGCAGATTGAGCATCGGGATGAGGCTGTGTCCTCCGGCCAGCACCTTGGCTTTGCCGCCGTGTTTCGCCAAGGCATCGAGCGCGGCACGTAAATTGGCCGGCCTCTCGTATTCGAATACGGGAGGCTTCATCGGCCTTCCCTCCCCTTTTTTATCGAATATCGACCTGTCACCGGTCGATATTCGTTTTGTTCTGCCCGTCTTGTTCTGATTGTTTCCGATCGACCTCGCTCTTGCAAGAGTCGCCGACCGGCGGTCGGGATCGGCAACGCCCAATAAAGGAAGCGCTCGCGCGCGCAATACGACTTTCAGTTGCGGTCAGACCCCCGCAGTTGAGCGCCCGCGTCACTTATGGTCCAGTCGCCGCCTCAGCGCCATCCGGCCGCCGCTTCGTCCGCGATCCAGGAGTAAAGTCGATGCCGTTCTCGTTGCCCGAGCTTCCCTACCCCTACGACGCGCTCGCACCCTACATGTCGTGCGAGACGCTCGAATTTCATCACGACAAGCATCACCTCGCCTACGTCAACAACGGCAACAATCTTATGAAAGGCACCGAGTTCGAAGGAAGGCCGGTCGAGGACGTGGTCAAGAGTTCGTTTTTCGGGAATCCTGGCCTCTTCAACAATGCCGGGCAACACTACAATCACGTTCATTTCTGGAAATGGATGAAACCGGGCGGCGGCGGCGGAATGCCCGGTAAGCTCGAAAAACAGATTATCGCCGACCTCGGTTCGGTAGCGAAGATGAAGGAGGATTTCATTGCCGCCGGCGTCACCCAGTTCGGCTCGGGCTGGTGCTGGCTCGCGGTCAAATTCGGCCGCATTGAGGTGATGAAGACCGCGAACGGCGAAAGCCCACTTGTCCAAGGCGCATGGCCCATTCTGGGCTGCGACGTCTGGGAGCATGCCTACTATATCGACTACCGCAACCGGCGGGCTGACTATCTCAAGGCGTTCGTCGACAACCTTGTCAACTGGGAATACGTCTCCGAAATGTTCGCGGCCGCGACCAAGTAACCGGCCTCGGAGGCGACCAGCACGGAGATAGACGGAGGTCTACACTTCCTCGTCGCCGACGTCGGTATCTGGCTCGGGCTGACTCTCCGGAGGCGTAAGACCCTCCAGGCCCTTGAGTAGCTCTTCCTCGCTCATACGGTCGGTGGTCACTTCGGTGTCGTCCACATCGACGCCAGTGCCGGGAGCACCGATCAGCGGAACCCCCTCGGACTCGGGTTCATCGACCTCGACGTATTTCTGCAGGGAATGAACGAGTTCTTCCCTGAGATCCTCTGGGGAGACCGCCGTGTCAGCGATCTCGCGCAAAGCCACAACCGGGTTCTTGTCGTTGTCGCGTTCGACGGTGATCTGTCCGCCGGACGAGATCATGCGCGCACGATGGCTCGCGAGCAAAACGAGGTCGAAGCGATTTTCGACCTTGTCGATGCAATCTTCGACGGTAACTCGGGCCATGGGTCGCTGCTCCTGGCGAGGCTCTTGCGGCGGGACGCGGTCGCCGACGGGGCGTTAAGTACCGTTACACGGCTTCAAGTGCAAGGGCGTTTTCCAAAATTCGCTTGTCAAATCTTTTAACTTGGCGTCCCTGCGCTGCTCTGTTAACCCAAATTTCGGGAACCCGGTCGCGGCGTCCCGATTTCCTGATTGCGAGTTGCCGCGACGGCGTGCCGCAGTGATCGCGCTGGCAGGGCCGCGCCATATGGCGCGTGCGGTGCTTGCGTTAATTGCAACGTACGTCACCGGCAAGAGGAAGTACCGTGTTTTTGCCATCGTGGCTGGGTATTTCGTCACGATGGCGACAAGCAAGTTTTGAAGAACGCCGGAAATGCCGAGTCCGTTGTGGCTGATCCGGTTTCATAACCAGAAACACATCGGGAAACACAATGTCGGCACAAATCGAGAAAATCGCTCTATTTATTGACGGCGCCAACCTTTACGCCACTGCGAAATCGCTGGGCTTTGACATCGATTACAAGCGCCTGCTGCGCGAGTTCCAGTCACGCGGCTATCTGGTGCGTGCGTTTTATTACACCGCCGTGATCGAAGACCAGGAATATTCGTCGATCCGGCCGCTGATCGATTGGCTCGACTACAACGGCTACACAGTCGTGACCAAGGCGACGAAGGAATTCGTCGACCAGACCGGCCGCCGCAAGGTCAAGGGCAACATGGACATCGAGCTCGCGGTCGACGCCATGGAGATCGCGCCGCATATCGACCAGATGGTCCTGTTCTCCGGTGACGGCGATTTCCGCTCGCTGGTCGAAGCAGTGCAGCGGCGCGGCGTCCGCGTCATTGTCGTGTCCACCATCTCCACGCAGCCGCCGATGGTCGCGGACGAACTGCGCCGACAAGCCGATGAGTTCATCGACATCATCTCGCTGCAGAACAAGATCGGCCGCGATCCGGCGGAGCGCCCCATGCGCGAGCCAAGGGAAATGCGCGAGCCCCGTGAGCCGCGCCATACGCCGCAATTCCTCCAGCGCAGTACCGCATCCCCGCGCACCGAGGTCGAGGTCGAAGACGAGTTCGACGAGGATTAGATCCGACCGATGGCCGCGATGACGCGCCCGAGCGGCAAGCCCGGCCGCGATTGTCCGCGTTGTCCGCGGCTCGTCGCCTTTCGCCAGGCTTGGCGTGAAAAAGAGCCAAATTGGTTCAATGCACCGGTCCCCTCGTTCGGGCCGATCGACGCCCGCCTCCTTATAGTTGGGCTAGCCCCCGGCCTGCGCGGGGCCAACCGGACCGGGCGGCCGTTTACCGGCGATTATGCCGGCGACCTGCTCTACGCCACGCTTAAGGAATTTGGATTTGCGCAGGGGAGCTACGAAGCGCGGTCCGACGACAGCCTCACTTTGATCGATTGCCGCATCACCAACGCCGTGCGCTGCGTACCGCCGGAAAACAAACCGACACCGCAAGAGATCAAAACCTGTCGCGATTTTCTTACGGCAACCATCCAGGAAATGACCAAGCTTCGCGCGATTGTTGCGCTCGGCCGCGTCGCCCATGAGACGCTGGTCGCGGCGCAGTCCGCGCGGCGCCGCGATCACCGGTTTACGCACGGCCGCGCCCACGCGATGGGCGCGATCGCAGTCTTCAACAGCTATCATTGCTCGCGCTACAACACCAACACCGGCGTCCTTACGCCGCAAATGTTCCGCGAGGTGTTCGCGCAGGTGCGCCAGCACCTCGACACGGCCGGATAACTACTCAGCCGCTTGGCCGAAAATCGAGGCTTCGTACTTGCCGCTGCCCATTTCGCTGCGCGGGAAGATGCCATGCCGCTCGATCCACTCGAATGACTCGTCGAACGTCTCTTTCGAGTACGGCTCGAACACCAGCCGCTCTCCCGGGCCCCAACGCCGCGTATCTATCTGATCGTGGAAACGCAACGGGAACTCCTTCTTGTAGTAATGCGTATAAAGCTCGGGCCGCAGATCGATATCGCGCTGCGCCCGGCGCAGCGCCCGGAAATACTTGCGCACGTCCTCCGGCTCAGGAGTGCCGGTAACGATCGATGCGATCATGAACGTGGTGTCGATGATTTTCCGGAAGCCGAGCTGCTCGACGAAATAATACGGCCCGCTGAACAGCGATGCCGCCGGCACCTTGCCGTCGATCAGCATTTCCATGCGGCTGAACAAAAGGCCGTCGCTGAACGACAGCTTGATGTCTTCAAGCTTCAGATATTGCTCAAGCCCCTGAATGGTCGAGTAGTGGCTGCCCGACTGGTAGCCAACGGAGATGGGCACGCTGGCCAAATCAGCCGGGGTCTTCACCGGCGAATCCGACGGCACAAAGATTCCGCACGGCGAAACCGAATAGCACTCAGCGTAGAGTTTGCCGTGGCCGTTCGAAGCCGCGACGTTCATGGTCCAGTGGCAGGCGCCGCTGACGTTGCAGGTGCGGCCGGCTTCGAGCGTCTGGTAGGCGCCGACCCTATTGCCGAGTTGATGTCCGCTGCTCGAGCTCGATTCCAGCGCCTCGCGGAACTCATAGTCGAGACCTTTGGCGGCGAAATAGCCCTTCTCCTCAGCGACCCACTCCTGCAACCGGAAATGCGGTGCGACGATGAATTTCGGCATGAGAACTCCCTTCGTCTCGCGTTTGTAAAAGGCTTCACCGTTCGACGGCAAATATGCGCCATTCGCCGGGAACACCCTTGAGGGATCGGCTGCCGCGGTCGCCGAAGCGCAGCCCGGAGCCCGCCACCAGATCCTTCACGGTGCTCGACACCAACACCTCACCCGCGCCAGCGAGTGAAGCGACGCGCGCGCCGATGTGAACGGCAATGCCGCCGACATCGTCGTCGATCATTTCGCACTCGCCGGTATGGAGCCCGGCACGCACTTCGATGCCGAGCGGCCGGATCTCGTCGGCAATGGCGCAGGCGCAGCGGACCCCGCGCGCCGGACCGTCGAAGGTGGCAAGAATGCCGTCGCCAGTTGTTTTGATCTCATGGCCGCGAAAGCGCGCGAGGTTGCGCCGGATCGTGGCGTGATGATTGTCGAGAAGATCGCGCCAACGGCGGTCGCCGAGCGCGGCAGCCTTCTCGGTCGAGCCGACGATATCGGTAAAGAGCACCGTGGCGAGCACCCGGTCGACCGTGACCGGCGCCCGTGCCCCGGTCAAAAACTCCTCGATCGCATCGGCGATCTCGCCGGCGTTGTCGCCGACGAAGGGTATGTGGTCGGTTCCCGGAAGTTCGAGATAGCGTGCTCCGGGGATGTGCTCGGCGAGATAACGTCCACCCTCCACGTTGATAGTCACGTCCTCGGTCCGGTGGATGACGAGGGTGGGCACGCGGATAGTCGGGAGGATACCGCTGATGTCGATCTGGCTGTTCATGCGCATGAGCGCGGAAGCGGCGGCCGGGCTCGCGCCAAGCCGTTCGAACCGCCCCCACCACCGTTGGAACGACGGATCGTTCGCCCGGGTCGGCGCGAACAAGGGCAGGCTGCCACCGGTGCCCCAAGCCTGATCGATATAGCCGAGAAACTCCGCGAGCGCTTCCTCTGTCGGCAGCCAGGACGCAAAGCGCGCAAAGGTGCCATAGAGCACGAGGGCGCGGCACCGCTCGGGGTAGGTCGCAGCGAAAAGCGCCGTCAGCGGCCCCCCTTCCGACATGCCGAGCAGAGCGGCCTGCTCCATTCCGGCGGCGTCCATGACCGCCCGCAAATCGTCGATGCGTTCGTCGAGGCCCGGAAGTTCAGAGACTCGATTCGACATCCCGGTCCCGCGCTTGTCCAGCATCACCACACGGGCGTAGCTTGCCAGACGAAGTAGCCAGCGAGAAAAATCCGGTTCGTCCCAGTAATTCTCGATGTTCGACACGAAAGGCGGAGCGAGAACTAGATTGAGCGGACCTTCGCCAAACACTTGGTAAGCGATGTGCACGTCGCCGCTCTTGGCGTAACGGGTGACCGGCTGCATGGACGCCCCCCCTTTGTCGCCAGAATTCTCCGGCTGACAATAGCCCTTTCTTAGATTGACTTGAAGCCAGGAGCACGCAGCCACGCGACCACTTCGGCGGCGCTCTGGTCGGGCGGGAAGACCGGATAAAAGATCTTGCCGATGATGCCGTCGTCGATGATGAGCGCCATGCGCTTGAGCAGCGTCATGCCGCCGACCGAGAATGTCGGCAGGTTCAGTGCGCGCGTGAACCTCAATTCCGAGTCGGACAAGATGGGGAACGGCAGATGCAGCCGCTCGGCGGCCTCGCGCTGATATTTGGTATCCTGCGTCGACAGGCCGAAAACGTGGTCCACCCCCAGCGCTTTCAGATCGGCAAAATGGTCGCGAAAGCCGCAGGATTGCGGCGTGCAGCCGCGCGCGCCGGGAATGTCGTCCCACCCCGGCGGCAGATCGATCCCCGGCACGCCGGTGCGCGGATAGATATAGAGAACCGTGCGGCCGAGAATGAGCGCAAGATTGAAGGCACCGCGACGCGTCGCCGGCAGTGCGAGATCGGGCAGTTTCATGCCGGTGAGGTGGCGTGCGACGCCGTCGTCCTGCGGGATCGGGATGCCGGGCGGCAGAACGGTAGGATCGTGCTGCCCCGGCGCTTCCCTCGCGGCGTGCGCTCCGACGTAAGAGATGAATTCCATCAGCGAGCCGTCCGGATCGCGGAAGTAGACGCTGGTGCCCGCACCTTTGGCGCCGAATCGCTCCATCGGGCCAGCCTCGACGGCTATGCCGCAGCGCCCCAGATGGCTCATGGCGTCGGCGATCGGCCCGGCCCATTCGAAACAAAGATCGCTGTTGCCAGGCGCGACCGGAAGACGCGCGAACTCGGCCGGCGCGACACCCGGCCCGTGGACATTGAGCTGCCGGTCGCCGAAGCGGTAGGCGTAGCCGACCGGCCGCGCGATCAATTCCGCACCCATGACCGTCATGTAAAACGCGTTCGAGCGCTCCCAGTCGGTGACATGAATGACGCAATGATCGAGCTTCACCGGTAGCATCGCTTCACCCTTTGTCCCGCAATAGCCGGCCCCGCTCGCGCTCCCACGAGCGCTTCTTTTCGGTGTCGCGCTTGTCGTACAACTTCTTACCGCGCGCCAGCGCCAGCTCGATCTTGGCACGGCCCTTTTCATTGAAATAGAGCTTAAGCGGGACGAGCGTCATGCCCTCGCGCTCGACTGCACCGATCAGCTTGCTGATCTGCCGGCGGTGCAGCAACAGCTTGCGCGGCCGCTTCGGCGCGTGATTGAAGCGGTTGGCCTGCTGATATTCCGGAATGTTCGAATTGATGAGCCAGATCTCGCCGCCGCGGGCATCGGCGTAGGATTCCGCAATCGTGGCCTTGCCGGACCGCAGCGACTTCACCTCCGTGCCGGTGAGCGCGACGCCCGCCTCCATGGTTTCGTCGATAAAGTAGTTGAAACGCGCCTTGCGATTGTCGGCGACGACGCGGAGCTTTCTTTCAGCCTTCGCCGCCATGCCGCTGTCCCGATCAACGGCTCTTCAACGCGTCGCGGATCTCGGTCAGCAGCTGCACTTCCTTGGACGGAGCAGCCGGTGCCTCCGCTGGCGCCTGCGTCTTCAATCGGCTGATCCCCTTGATGCAAAGGAACAACACCCAGGCAATGATCAGAAAGTTGATGACTAGGGTCAGAAAACTGCCCCAAGCGAGCACGGCGCCTTGCTTTTTGGCTTCGGCCAGAGTCGTTGCCGTAACTTTCGACGATAGCGGAAGGAAATAATTGGAGAAATCCAGCCCGCCAGTGATCGCACCGATGATCGGCATAATGATGTCGCCGACCAGCGAATTGACGATTGCGCCAAATGCCGCGCCGATGATCACGGCAACGGCGAGATCGACGACGTTGCCCCGCATGGCAAACTTTTTAAATTCCTCGAGCATCGACCCCTCTCTGTTTAATCCGTTTCGAGAGCCGCCAGTCCCCCGCGCGAGCGGCAGCCCAGCTTTACCCGCGTTCGCGCTTTCGCAGGAAGGAGCGGACAATCAATTGATCAACCCGGCATGCACCATGGCGTCTCGCACCGCGGCGCGGGTCGTCTCGCCAACAGGCACCATGGGCAGCCGCACAGTCTCCGCGCATTTGCCGAGCAACGAGAGCGCATACTTGGCCGGCGCGGGATTTGTCTCGATGAAGAGCGCCGTGTGCAGCGGCATCAGCTTGTCTTGAAGCTTAAGCCCGTTCGCGTAATCGCCTTTAAGACAGGAGTCCTGGAACTCCGCGCACAGTCGCGGCGCCACGTTCGACGTCACCGAAATGCAGCCATGGCCGCCATGCGCCATGAAGCCCAGTGCGGTAGCGTCCTCTCCCGAGAGTTGGTTGAAATCCGGGCCCATCGCGGCGCGCTGCTGCGACACCCGCACGACGTTAGCCGTCGCGTCTTTGACGCCAGCGATGTTCTTGAGTTCGGAAAGGCGCTTCATAGTGTCGACCGACATGTCGATCACCGAGCGTGGCGGGATGTTGTAGATGATGATCGGAATGCCGATCGCATCGTTGATCGCCTTGAAGTGCTGGTAGAGCCCTTCCTGCGTCGGCTTGTTGTAATAGGGAGTAACGACCAGCACCGCGTCGGCGCCGGCTTCTTCGGCGTGCCGGGCGAGGTCGATCGCCTCCTTGGTGGAGTTCGAGCCAGCGCCCGCCACGACCGGCACCCGACCCCGCACCTGGTCGATGCACCATTCGACCACGTGGCGGTGCTCGTCGTGGGACAATGTCGGACTTTCGCCCGTCGTACCGACGGGTACGAGACCCTTGGTGCCTTCGGCGATCTGCCAGTCGATCAGGCCGCGAAACGCCTTTTCGTCGACTGATCCGTTTTTGAATGGTGTGACCAGCGCGGTGAAGGAGCCTCGGAAGCTCGTCTTGGCGGTCATGACACGATCCTTGGTAGCGGGTCCCGGCGGGCAGCACGCCGCTCGCGGCGCTCTGCGTTGCCGTCAGGATAGATATCGGGTTGCCGTGGGCCTTGAAAGCCCCTTCGCATCGCCATAACTCGGATCGGCCGTAGGAACGGCACATTCATGGCGTTAGACTGCGGAATATCGAATCGCGACGCGCGCAGGGACAATGTGCCCCGTTTTCGCCGTGAAATTCGTCGATTGCCGTGCCCGGGCGCGCCCATTAGTAATTCGTCAATCTTGCAAGCCGAAGAGGGAATTCCGGAAACGCCGGCGGGGGGCGCTGCGGCAGAAAGGTCCGTGCCGGTGACCGCCATTCGGCTCATAGTCGCTCTTGTTGCCGCCGGGCTTCTGGCGGCCGAAGTCCACGCTGCGCCTGCCGCCAACGCAAATCCGGAGCAGCAGTCACAATCGGCACACAAGCCCGACAAATCCGCAAAGCCGGCGCATAAGTCCGACAAGGCAGCGAAGCCCGCGGCACCATCCGAAAAGTCGGAGAAGTCGGCGCATAAGTCCGACAAGTCAGCGAAGCCTACGGCACCATCCGAAAAGTCGGAGACGTCGGCGCATAAACCGGACAAACCCGCCAAGCCGGCGGCACACGCCGCCACAAAGGGCGCGCCTGGGCCGATGTTGCTCACGGTTCCCACGCATCCGGTCGCCGCGACGGCCTCCGTTCCGCCGTCCGGCGTCATCGGTAACGGCGGACCTGACGTTCCGCGAAGCGCGCCGGCATTCACTCCTTCGACGCTGCCGCTCCGGCCGTCCGCTACTGCAGCTCCTCCGCCGCCACGTTCCGCCCCGGCGCTGGCGATGGCGACCAGCTCGAACACCTCGCCGCTCGACCTCGCCGCGGTGAAACAAGCCATCGAGCTGACGCATAAAGGCCGGCCGGATGAAGCGACGAGCGTTGAGGGCACAATCTCCGATCCACTCGCGCGCAAACTGGTCGAGTGGGTGATCCTGCGCAGCGACGAGGCCGATCTGGATTTTCCCCGGTACGCCGCTTTCATCGGGGCCAACCCGAGCTGGCCTGGAATCTCGGCGCTGCGCCGGCGCGCCGAGGCCGCGCTGTGGCAGCAACAAGCCGACCGGCGCACCGTGATCGAATTCTTCAGGAGCGACCCGCCGCATACGGCGAAGGGCCGATTTGCGCTGGCCCGCGCACTTCTTGCCGAGAACGATCGCGCTGGCGCACAGGCCGTGTTGCGCGAAGCATGGCGCAAGGACAGCTTTTCCGCGGACGTCGAAGCGCAAGCGCGCGACACCTTCGCCGGCCTGATCACCGCCGCCGACGAAAAAGCGCGCATGGACGCGCGCTTCGATGTCGAGGACGACGACGCCGGTTTGCGGTCGGCGCGCTTGCTCGGCGCGGTCGAGCTCGCCATCGGAAAGGCGCGCGCCGCGGTCATCAACAAATCCGCCAAGGCCAAGGCGCTGCTCGAAGAGGTGCCCGCGGAGGGCCGGCACGATCCCGGCTATATGTTCAGCCGCATCCAGTGGCTGCGCCGCAGCGACAAGATCGCCGAGGCCGCACAGTGGATGGTTGCGGCGCCGCACGACCCGGACCGGCTCGGCGATGTCGATCAGTGGTGGGTCGAGCGCCGGCTCATCGCGCGTAAGCTGCTCGACCTCGGCGATCTAAAGTCGGCCTACGCGGTCGCCAATGGCGCCGCCGCGCCAATCAACGAGAACTATCGCGCCGAGCAGCAATTCACCGCCGGCTGGATCGCTCTGCGCTTCCTGCACGACCCTACGGCCGCGCTTGCGCATTTTGCCCGCATCGCCGAAGGCATCACCAACCCGATCACTTTGGCTCGCTCCTATTATTGGCAAGGCCGCGCCGCTGAAGCGCTCGGCCACGGGCAAGAGGCGCGCGCCCATTACGAAGCGGCGGCGCGTTATCCGACCGCATATTACGGCCAGCTTGCCCGCGCGCGGCTCGGCATCGACGCCGTCACTCTTCGCAATCTGCCGGAGCCGTCCGCGGAGCACCACCACCTCGAAATCGCGCGCGTCTTCGAAATTCTATACGCCGTCGATGAGCGCGACCTCGTCGCCATCATGTCGGCCGATCTCGGCGACAAAACAACGGATGCCGCCGCGCTAGCAACGCTCGGCGAGATCGCAGCACACCACAACGACGCACGGGCCGCCCTTTTGATCGGCAAGCCGGCCGTGAGCCACGGC
The DNA here is from genome assembly GCA_049517455.1 of Xanthobacteraceae bacterium. GTDB lineage: Bacteria > Pseudomonadota > Alphaproteobacteria > Rhizobiales > Xanthobacteraceae > BOG-931. The sequence continues at coordinate 3,709 of JBEKSB010000040.1, read as the reverse complement.
TTACCATTGGAGCACTACGCATTTCCGGATTTTGGGGTGCCGAACTACCAGCAGATCGGACCCGAGGTCGAGCGCTGCGTCGTCTATTCGATCGTGCGCCAAGAAAGCGCCTTCAACAGCCGGGTGGTTTCCAGCGCTAACGCCATTGGCCTGATGCAGGTCACGCCGGCCGCGGGCCGCGACACCGCGAAGCGATTTAATGTCTCGTTCGATCAGCGGCGGCTCATGGCCGACGTCGTCTATAACGCCCAGCTTGGAACCGCCGAGCTTGGCAACGACATCGCGAGCTGGCGCGGCTCCTACATCCTTGCATTCGTCGCCTACAATGCCGGACCACGCCGGGCGAAGGAGTGGATCGCGCAATACGGCGATCCGCGCGACCCGAAGGTCGATCCGATCGACTGGATCGAGCGCATTCCGATCTCGGAGACGCGTAATTACGTCCAGCGCATCATTGAGAACATGCAGGTTTATCGCGCCCGCCTCGGCAACGATCCGCGGCTCCTGATCGAAGCCGACCTCCGCCGCGGCGGCTAAAGCCGCTAAGTTCCGCCCTGAGATTTTTCCCGGCAGGGAGCTTTTCCTCGTTGCCCTGCCGCCCGCGCCGCAGTTAATGTCTCTTTTGTGACCTCTCCCCTAGCATGTGGAGGAGGTGGGCGACGATAGGGACAGGCGATGAACAAGCCCTCCCCTCATCTCGTGCCGGATCCGGGACACGGCACGCTCGATCAGGGCAAGAGTCTTTTCGTAACCGCGCAGGACGGTCTGCGGCTCCACGTGCGCGAATATGGCGCACGCTCGGCGCCCGGCATCCCGGTGGTTTGCCTGCCGGGGCTGGCGCGCAGCGCCGCCGACTTCGACGTACTCGCACCGGCGCTGGCCGCCGGTTCACCGCAGCGGCACGTCATTGCCATCGATTCACGCGGACGCGGTCATTCCGATCACGATGCCGATCACACCAACTACAATTGCATGACCGAGCTGGGCGACATCGTCAGCGTGTTATTTGCGCTCGGCGTTGGCCCGGCCGTGTTTATTGGAAGCTCGCGCGGCGGCGTTCTAACCATGCTGCTCGCCGCGGCGCACCCGATCTCGATCGCTGCTGTCGTATTGCACGATATCGGCCCGGTGCACGAAGCGAAGGGCATGGCGCGCATCAAGGGCTATCTCGGCAAATTGCCGCATCCGCGTACCTACGAGGAAGGCGCCGATATCCTTCGCCGCCTCCTGAGCGCACAATTTCCCAAACTGACTGCGGAACAATGGCTCGCCGGCGCACGGCGGACCTGGCATCTCAAACACGGCGCGCTCAAGCCCGCTTACGATCTCGGCATCGCGCGCGCGCTCGCCGGGATCGACGTCGAGCGGCCAATGCCCGCTTTGTGGAACGAATTCGACGCGCTTGCCGGCGTGCCCATGCTGGTCATTCGCGGCGCGAATTCCGACTTACTTTCGCCGGCGACGGTGGCGGCCATGCGCGCGCGGCGCACGGAAATGGACCTGATCGAAGTTGCCGACCAGGGACATGCGCCGCTGCTCGAGGGTGAACTGGTCCACCGGATTGTCGGCTTCGTGGAGCGCTGCGAGGCCGCGCGCAGCGGCGCGCCGGCTGCAGCATCGCAGTGAAACCAAATCGTCACTGCCCGGAGCACGGCGACGAAGCATCCGGCAACATGTGTAAATGTTAGATTGCGTTCGCAACGCCGCGCCTGCCGGCGCTTCGTACCTCACATGACGGCGATGTCGGCTTACCAGCCAGCTTTGTAGTTGAGGCGGCCCAACAAGCTCTGGCTCTTCAGGGCGGTCGAGTACATTTCGGGCGAGCCGGAAATGGGCGCGCCGCCAAGCGAACCGGGCGTACCATTCGGAGCGCCACCGCTGAGGTCGGTGTAGAGATATTCAAGCCCCAAAGACCATTTGGGCGAAAATTGGTATTCGAAGCCGACACCGCCCGTCCAGCCGCCGACTGCCGTACCTTGCGAGAATGAACCGATCGGGGCCGCGCCCTGCAGCGGCGACCCGACGTCAGCCGCGGCGAAGCCGCCTTTGACATAGGGCAGCCATTGGCCAAACGAGTAACCCAACCGGCCGGTCACGGTGCCGAGCCAATTCATGTTCGGCGTCCATGCCCCAGTCGTTGTGCCGGGCAAATATGGAGCCGTGAACTTGCCGTCGAAGTTGGCTGCGGCCAGCGAGCCCTCGAGGCCGAACACAAAATTTCCCGATTGGAAATTATATCCGAAACTCTCGCTGGTCAGCGGAGCGGAAGCAGTCGGCGATGAGAACCCGGTCGACGTTCCGAGCGTCGTCCATGGAATGCTGTCGGAGCCGGCGCCGGAATTGCCCTTGATGTAGAAGCCGGCCCAATCCGGTTTTTGCTGCTGCTTCGGCGGCGCCGCTGTCACGGAATTCAAATCGAGCGCGGCAGCGGCTTGCGACAAGCAAGCCCCCACGCAGGCAATGAGGAGGACTTTGCAAGCTCTTCCCAGCACCAGCATTTCCTCGTTCGCGTCCTTACGGTCCCGACGAATCACAAAGGGCCAACAGCCAAAGCTCGAATTGAAGACTTCCGGCTTCTGCCGGCTTAGCCCCGATTCTACCCGCCTTGTCCCCGGTAATCATATACGCATCGGGTTTCCGGGTCGATTCCACAGTTACATCATCCCGGCATCCCAAGTGGTTATTTTACCAGAGTTTTTTCCGGTCGGCGATTCTTTCCCGCGAAGTGTTGCAAATTTGGCTCATGGGGTATGGCTTCCACCCGAATGACGAGGCAGGCGATGTTTCGGAAGCCCCACGAAATAAAGATGGCGCCGCCGGCTAGGCCGACGGCGCCATTCGATCGACTAAAGTCGCTGACGATCCTGCAAAATCCCGCGTGCAGCGTTTCTCAGAAGCGGAAGCGCACGCCTGCGGTGGTGGCAAGATTGTTGGTGGCAATATCACCGTTGGCGATGCCGCCAGCCGCTGACGAGTACATGGTGCCGATGTACGCATCCCACTTCGGCAGGAACCGCCAGTCGAGAACCATTGAGAACACGTCAAACGTGCCGGCGCATTGCGAGTGCGCGGCTGCGACGGCGCAAGTCAGCGCCGCCCCGGTCAACTGCGCGGTGTATTGATTCTGGATGTAGTGATAGTAGCCACCGACGATATCCAGATCTTTGGTAATGCCGTATTTGGCGCCGACCCACATGATCTGGAAAATCTCGTCGGAGCAACCGCCAGTACCTGTGCCGCAGTTGGCGTTGAAAGCGTTGTTATTGATCGCAGTGAAGTTAGCACTCGCCGTTTGACCATGAGCGACGCCAAGTGCAGTTGGGTCCGCGAACAAGAAGCCATCATCCCGGAAGGAACTCTGCCGATCGCTCGGGTTCGCGAACTGGATCCATTCGTAGCCGGCGTACAGCGTGAGCGGGATACCGGAGGGTCCGGACGGCGCAGGAGCAGCTTTACCCACGACCGGCGGCGGGGTGTTTCCCCAGGAACCGAAGCTGTATTTGGCGAGCGCCATGACGACCGTCTGGTTGGAGATCGTCGCTTTGAGATACGCACCGGGGAATGACGTCGGCGGACCAGCGGGAGTGGCTGCGGCGGGGCCCAATGCTGCGCAGGCGGGTCCAGCGGCACAGCCGTACGAGTCCGTAATATTGACCGCGTCTTTCTCCCAGGTGCCGATGTACGCATCCCACTTCGGCAGGAACCGCCA
>JBEKSB010000039.1:0-24124 GCA_049517455.1 Xanthobacteraceae bacterium | reverse complement strand
AGATTTCCGTTTTAGTGAATCTGGTTGGGGGCGACGATGGAGCTCAGGCGGTCGGGGCGAACGATGATCGACCGATGCTGATGTCGGATTCGCCTGGTCGGGGCGGCGGCGGGCGAGCGCCGCGAGCTACGGGGTCATCGACAACGATCGCCAAATTCCGCAGGCACTGACACTGCCCCGTTAACCACTTTCGTTGTGGTCACGCGCGCGCGCGCGAGGCTGCTCGACCTGCTCGGGCCGCCTGGGCGGCGCAGCGGCAGCTGGCCGCACGACGGTGAGGTTGCCGGCGGCGCCGTCGCCATTTCTTTTTAGCGGATTGTTGTTTGCAGATTCCGGTTCGGGGCGACGATGGAGCTCGGGCGGTCGGGGCGACCGATGATGATGATGATGACGTCGGCTTCGCCGGGTCGGGGCGGCGGCGATGGTGACGGCGCGGCGCGACCTACGGGGTCATCGACAACGATCGGCAAATTCCGCAGCACTGACGGTAGGGCGCTTGGCTTCGCTCGCGCCGGGCGCGGCTCTGAACGATCAGCGGAATCTGTCCCCGTTAACCACTTTCGTTGTGGGCGCGCTCGGCCTGCCGTTCGGAAACCTCCCGATCTTGGGAAAAGCTGACATGCAGTTCCTCAACACCGGCATCCGAATCTCGAACAAGCGCGCATTTCACGCCCTAGCGATTGACGAACACCGAAAGGCGTTCGCGCCGACGCTGTGGACCGTCGATTTTCCTAGTGGTGCACCTCCACCGCACCATCACCGCACGCTTTCGCAGGTCGAGCAGCGATGGTTTGTCGGCGCTCACGCTAATGTGGGTGGTGGCTGTCAAAGCGATCCTCTAGCGCAGGCGCCGCTGAAATGGATCATGGACAAGGCCCTTCTAGATGGCCTCGCCTTTCGGCGCGACGTCGAGTCCGACGTGCTACCGACGCCCCCTCCCATTTCTGATTCATACGGCGAGTTTATGCACGGCGCATACAAGCTCCTGACGCTCGGTCAGGAATTCTACAGGGAAATCGGTCCGGACCCTGTTGCATCATCCGCCACGGAATTACGGGAAAACATCAATGAAACGATCGATGCTTCCGTGTTCGAGCGATGGCGCTCGGATGAGACTTATCGGCCGCGGAATCTGGTCCGCTGGGCGCAGCGGCGTAACATTGGTCTCGATAGGCTGATCGGCGCAGTACGTGCCGACGATCCTTCAACATCGATCTAGCCTACATAAGGGAGAAATCTGGCGCCACTTTGCCTGCTAATCGAACCGTCATCATGTAACGCCACGACACCACCCCCTTCATTTTGTCTTTTTATGTACCTCTTGCGGTTCCCGGTACGTGACAGCTATCACGAAATTCCGCTTTGTCTCTAACCAGTCGCCCCACCGTCGTTCCGACAGTGGCGATGATGAGAGGCCATCCGCGTTCGTCAGTCAGCGGGGCGGGCGAGCGTGCTTCTCACGCCACTTCGGCCCCGGCCCGCGCATGTAGTGTAGTTCCGGCCGGTACGAGGCGAATACGGCCATCAGCCTTCGTCGAATCAACTCCGGCCACAGAATAGCGAGACCAATTTGGTTTTTCATTTCGTAATTCCGCTAGCCGCACAAGTGCTCGCTAATCCTCAATTGTAGAGTCGCTCTATTTCTTCAGCGGTTGCGAGGACATAGTGAGTCTCGTAAGGGAACATTCCTTCGCTCTTGACCGGATACAGGCCGGCTGCGAGCTGTTGAATAGCCTTGGAAACCGTGTGCCAATTGCGCGACATCGTAGGACTCCTCGGTTTTGGGATTAGTGGTGCTCGGCACCGGCTTCACTTCTCCCTTGGTCCGGAGGAGCAATGCCAGTCGGCACATCGGCATGGGCGAGATGGATCGTCATCGCTGCACACCACAGCAGCGCTGCGGCGCCGATCATCACGAGGAAAGGTTTCAAGACGGCTTTGGTCATCGTCGTTCTCCACTGGATTAGGATGGAGCAGTTAGCGATATGCCAGCTTGTCGCCGGCCGTTTTGACGGAACTGTCGGACAGCGCGTGGTCGCTCGCAAACGCGGCATGGTCATGGCTAATCATTTCGAGAACATTCGCGCCGCGACCGGGGACGTTTAGCGTGACCGCCGCCTTTGGTCCGAACGCCTGTGAATAGAGGAACCCAGGTACAACGACCGCCGCGATCAGCGCAGATAGCACGTAAGGCAACACCTCCAAGACAAACCTCGATGTTCGCTTCAGCATGGAAGGTCTCCCGATTAGCCAACGCCAACTTTCAAACGCATGTATCATACGTGTGAACCAATTGCAAACGGTCGTTTTAACTATTTTGTGGGTAATTGTTTGCGCTTTGCCGGAGGGCGTATTATGAACACAGTTCAAACAGGCGTTTGAATCGGAAGCCCATGTCCCGCCCGGCTGAAAGCACTCGCGCCTCCATTATCAAGGCCGCCATCCATCTGTTTGCGGAGAAAGGCTTCCAAGGTACGAGCGTGCGTGACATCGTCGTCAAAGCTCGCGTCAATCAGGCGGCCATCAATTATCATTTCAAAGGCAAGGACGGGCTGTACCTCGAAGTCCTCAAAACTGCGTTCGAGAAACTGACAGAACATGCGGGATTCGATCCGGAGAAGCTCAAGGCGCTTTCCCGCGAGGAGGCTCTGCGAAGCTTTGTGTCCCAACAATTGCGTCCGCTTCTATTCCGCGACGAGATGAGCCGCTACATTCGCCTGTTCGCCGGGGAGAGCGCACATCCCAGCAAGATTTTTCTCAAATTCATGGCGACGAATACGGTCTCCTATCTGACCACTGCAGTCAATATCGTGAGCCGATTCCTACCTCCAGCGACCCAGAAACGGGTCGCCCTAAGCGTGGCCCTTTGGCTGATGGGCCAATGCAGCGTTTTTGTGCGGAACCGCGAGCTGATCGCTCAAGAGCCCTTCAGCATCACCGCCGACGAGCCCTTCACGGATGAACTGACCGAGCTCATCACACGGCTTGCAATCGGAGGCTTGCTGCACGCGGCAGCTTGATCGATCGCTAGAACCCCGCTCCCGAGCTTCCCGGTTCGCATTCCCCCGCGGCCGGTAGATCGGGCTCCGGGCGCGAAACGACGGTGGCGAAATGAAAAGGCCGGGGTAAGAAAACCCCGGCCCTCGATTATTGCCGCTTTGCGGATTATTGAAGTTCGATTTGCTTCTTCATCTCGCGCATTTTTCTTCAGATATTCGCGCGGGAGTTTTTGTGACTGCGATAACGGAAGCCGCCATTGATAGGAATGATTTCAGCCTCGTGGCGGCCGTTCATCATCCAGTTTACCTTCAGGTGTTTCTTGCCTTGCTCGACCCGATAAGCGATCCCGGCCGCGCATAATTCACCGGTGATGGCATCGAGACACTCATTCTTACGCATCGTCATGATTCTTCATGACGTGGCGCCGGATTGTTTGCAGAACATCGTCGAGTTCTTTTTGCGCAACGAACGTTCCATCCTTTTCTGCGAGACGGATAGGCTTCGCCAACACCGGATCGCAAAAACGACGGGCATGGACCCCGCCTTAAGCATCTGCTGCGCCTTTTCCCGCGCGCGAGCTGCGCTCCGAATCCACACCGACCGGCCGGCGCGGCCGCACGATGCCGCCCGCCGCTGCACCGAGCCGCCCGAGCTGCCGTGTGCCGGCAACATCAGCCGATCGCCAAATTCCGCAGCACTGACCTCGCCTTAAGCATCTGCTGCGCCTTTTCCCGCGCGCGAGCTGCGCTCCGCGGGGAAACGCTGTTTCCAAATTGCCCGCGATTGCGACCTCGACCCCCTGCCTCACAGAATAGGTCGTGAGCGCGCCTCGCGCGCGCGAGAGCTGCAGAGAGCAATCCGGTGCGGCTTTCTGAGACGCCGGTCGACTATCGCCTGCCCCACCTGTTTTAGGCGAGCACACGGACGACGTGCTTCCGGAGCGCTTAGGACTGGATAAGCCCGGCTACGCGAGGGAGGCGTGGTCTGAACATTCGCGTTCCCCCTTATCCCTCCTACTCAACCGACTGTCAATCGTCTATGCACGCAGTCGGCTGGGTTATCGCCGCGATTTCGAGAAGGCGCGCATTTTGGCTTCGCATGTGGCTGGTGTGTCGACCCACATCAACCGAACAGGCCGCGGCGACGATCCGACGTTTTCCGTGAGAGTCGTCGCCTGTCCGATGTTAGGGGAAGCTATCCTTCGTACTCGAAAGAGAGTGCGACCTGAGTCCGGAAAGCCGACACCTTGCCGTTGGGGCAGGTGAGCGACCTGAAGGTGCGGAAATTGGTCGGCACGACCCGCAGGGCCGGTTGGGGCCACAAAGCTTGCGCCGCGCTTAAGCTGACCGCAGCGGCGGGATCGGGTTTGGGCGGCGCGAGTGACATCGAGGACCCGAGCTACGAGCGCGCAAACTTGCCATGATCTTGTGACAGCATTACCGGACCTCGAGTCTGAATGAGGACGCGAAATATGGCGTATACGATTGAGGTAAATGGTGTGAAGCGAACCGTCAACGTCGACGATGGCGACATGCCGCTCCTGTGGGTGCTTCGTGACGAACTCGACCTGAAGGGCAGCAAGTACGGCTGTGGGGTCGGGATTTGCGGCGCCTGCACTGTGCATCTCGACGGTGCAGCGGTGCGCTCCTGTTTGACGGCGATCTCGACCATTGGCGCCGCCGCAGTTGCCACCATCGAAGCAATGGCGGCCAATCCCGTAGGAAGGAAGCTGCAAGCAGCTTGGATGGAACTCGACGTGCCGCAGTGCGGCTATTGCCAAGCGGGCCAGATCATGACTGCGACCGAACTCCTGTCAAACAATCCGAATCCAAGCGACGCCGAGATCGACGCGGCAATGACCGGCAATGTCTGCCGCTGCTGCACCTATTCCCGCATCCGCGCTGCGATCAAGAAGGCGGCGCTGATCCCCACCGACGCGGCCACGGCGAGATAATCATGGGCATCTTGACGACTGTGAAATCCGCCGAACTCCGCACCGCCGGCGTATCATCTGCTACCGGGGCGTCGCGCCGCGCCTTCCTGAAGGCGACCGCGACGGCAGGCGGCGGCCTCTTGCTGCAGGCGGTGCTGCCGCCGCTCGCTCGCATCGCGATGGCGGATGCGTTGGCGTCCTCTGTCGGCGAAGCCTCCTCGCTCGGCGCTTTCATCCGCATCGCGCCCAACGGCATCGTCACCATCATGGCGAAAAATCCGGAGATCGGCCAAGGCATCAAGACGATGCTGCCGATGGTGATTGCCGAGGAGCTCGACGTGGACTGGGAGAATGTGCAGATCGAGCAGGCGCCGTTCGATGCAGCCAAGTACGGCTTGCAGTTCGCCGGCGGCAGCAGGGCAACGCCGCTCAATTACGATCCACTGCGCCGGGTCGGCGCAGCCGGCAGGCAGATGCTTGTTGCGGCGGCGGCGCAAAGCTGGAACGTCACGCCGTCGGAATGCAGCACCGAGGCTGGCATTGTCCATCATCTCAAGAGCGGCCGCTCGCTGGCATATGGCGCGCTGGCATCGAAAGCGGCAGGCATGTCCGTGCCGGACCTCGCCACGGTGACGCTCAAGGATCCGAAGAGCTTCAAGATCATCGGCCGGCGAATTCCCGGCGTCGACAACGCGCACGTGGTGACCGGCCAGCCCCTCTTCGGCATCGATGTCACTGTTCCGGGCATGCTCTATGCCGTTTTCCAGAAATGTCCTGTGTTCGGCGGCAAGGTGGTGCGCGCCAATATTGATGCAGTCAAGAAGCTGCCGGGCGTGCGTCACGTGTTCATCGTCAAGGCGAGCGAGGCTAACCGCAGTGGCGATCCGCAGGGGCTCAATGACGGCGTCGCCATCGTGGCGAAGAGTTGGTGGGCGGCGAGCCGGGCGCGCGAGAAACTCGAGGTGACCTGGGACGAGGGTCCGACCGCGGCGCAGAGTAGCGAAGGCTTCGCCCAAAGCGCGGCCCGACTCGCCCAGCAAGCGCCGGCCTCCTATCTGCGCCGCGACGGCGATGTCGCGTCATCGCTCAAGGCCGCGGCCCACGTCGTGGAAGCTGCCTACTCGTATCCATTCCTCGCCCATATCAGCCTCGAACCGCAGAACTGCACAGCGCAGTATCAGGACGGCAAGGTCGTACTCTGGGCACCGACGCAGTATCCCGGGCCCGGCGCCAAGCTCGTAGCGGCGACCTTGGGTATCGTCGAGAGCGATGTCACCGTCAACATGACGCGCGCGGGCGGCGGCTTCGGCAGGCGGCTCCGCAACGACTTCATGGCCGAGGCAGCCTGGATGTCGAGACAAGTTGCCGCGCCGGTGAAACTCGTCTGGAACCGCGCGGACGATATTCAGCATGATTTCTACCGCCCGGCGGGTTTTCACTTCCTCAAGGGCGGGCTCGACAATCAGGGCAGGCTTGTCGCCTTCAGCGATCACTTTGTGACCTTTGGTCAGGGCGGTAAGCTTGCCGATTCGGCGGCGATGGACGCCAACGAATTTCCGGCGCAGCTTGTTCCTGACCTCGAATACGGCCAGTCGGTGATGGAACTCGGAGTGCCGACCGGGCCGCTACGCGCGCCGCGCTCCAATGCGCTCGGATTTGTCTTTCAATCCTTCATCGACGAACTGGCGCATCAGGCCGGCGAGGATCCGATGGATTTTCGCCTAGCGCTGTTGGGCGAGCCGAGGGTGTTGGTCAATTCAACTGGCAAGCCCGACGCGCTGCGCGATTTCAACACCGGCCGCATGCGAGACGTGTTGCGCCGTGTTGCGGAAATTTCCCGCTGGTCGCAGCACCACACGCTGCCCAAGGGGACCGGTAAGGGGGTCGCCTTCTACTTCAGCCACTTCGGCTATTTCGCCGAGGTCGTGCAAGCGACAGTGGCGGCTTCCGGCGACATCAAGCTCGACCGTGTCTGGATCGTCGGCGACGTCGGCAGCCAGATCATCAATCCAAGCGGCGCCGAGAATCAGGTGCAGGGCGCGGCGCTCGACGGGCTGGGCGCAGCCTTGGGCCAGGCGATCACCATCGATCGCGGCCGCGTGGTGCAGGCTAATTTCGATAGCGTGAAGCCGCTGCGAATTGATCAAGCGCCGCCGGTCGAAGTGGAATTTCTCATCACCGACCATCAGCCGACCGGCCTCGGCGAGCCGGCGCTACCGCCGGTCATTCCCGCCCTCTGCAACGCCATCTTCGCCGCGACGGGCAAGCGCATCCGCAACCTGCCGATCGACACGGACGGCTTGAAGGCTTGACGGCCGTGCTTTATCAACCGTGATCGACGTACCGTAGAGCTGGGTTGCTTTTCTTTGGCGCAGATGTCGCTTATGGATCGATCCGTCAACGCGCCAAGATAGTGCCGAGGGCGACCCCTAGAAGAGGAGACGCGGCCTATTGCACGGTGAACGATTGGTTGCTGTAGGGGTGCAATGTCGTCGGACGCTGGATGATGATAAAGCCGTGATCCAGCGTGTGGTGGCAACCGTTGCAGCCGGCGGTGAGCTTGTCGAACGCGGCGGTAAATGCAGCATGATCCTTGGCCTCGACTACCTTCTCGAGCGCGGAAATCTGGGCGCCGACGGCCTTCTTCACGGTGTCGCCACCGAGCAGCTTGTTCACATCGTCGAAGCCTTCGTTCAATTCGCCGATCTCGTACTCGGCGAGCGGCCAGTTGCCTGCGCGACCGGCGAACCAAAGCTTGCTGTGGCGCATCTGCTGCAGCGCCATAATCTCGCCGAGGCTGGGCTTGCTCGCTGTCTGCGGCGCCGCGGCCTGCTCGGGCTGTTTGGGCTTATCCTATGCGTTCGCCGTCGGCGCCGCGAGCATCGCCGTCGCGATCAAGGCTGCAAAGACCGGCTTCATGAACTCATCCTTTACTGACTGGCAGTTCGGATCGCTAGTGCCGAATCCCCAGATGATTTTCAGCTAGCCCTCAGCTCGTGGGTGCAAGTGTCTCGCTGCACGCCTTGGGATAGCAGGACATCCAGGATGGCTACTATTGCCCCAAACTTGCCGACCTCATAGGGGCATGTGGTGATCATTTTGCGCGTTTGTATGTCGAAAAAACAATTCGGACTGCGGAATGCGACGACCCTGCTCGACCAGCATCCGCTTGACCTCGGCGATGGCCTTCGCCGTGCTTTGGACGATTTTGGCCGCGTTCGCTCTTGTTGTTGCTTTGCCGAAGGTGCACAGGGCAAAAGTACTAACTGGTCACAGCCGAGCAGTTCCCAAAGCCAAAGAAGGGAATTCCGTACGGCAAGCTTCCTAAAGTTTGTCAGCTGCGTTGCCGGCGTGCTGCTCATGCCGGAAGGAGATGACGCGCAAGCCTGCGGCCTGCGCCATACGGCCCAAGTCCGTGATCGGGATGCCGGGCACGCCGTAGATCGTGTTGACGCCGTTGAGCTTGAGCGCATCGACGACCAGGTGAAAGCCATCCGTGAGCTCCTGCTCTGCTTTGGCTGCATTTGCATCTATGCTGGTGGTTTCGCGTTTCTCTTTTACTGTTGCATCAGCCATGGGATGCTCCCGATCGTTTTGTTATTGATCCAGATAATCCGCTGATACCTCCCCATACCAACGACATAGAAGATCAAGCTCCGCCGCGAGGGTTCTAAGGAGGGCGGCGAGAGCGATGGGGGCGATTCTGGTGCGAAAGGGATGGAAATGTGCCAACAATGAAAAGCGCCAGCATGGCGACCTTCAGGTTCATGATCGCGGCGATGACGAGACCCAATGTCAACTGCTGCTGTAATTCTTGAAGACGCTGGCCAACGGCACGACCCAGACGGCGGTGCCCTTCGCGGTGTAGAACAGGCCAGCATTTGCTGTGGCGTATTTCGCGCCATAGGCGTCGGTCGCGATCGCGGGAAACAGGCTGAAGATTTCGCCCCAGGTGAAGAAAATCAGCTCGCGAGCAGTATGAACATGTACGGGGTGTAACCGAAGGAGCCGAGACCCCAATAGGCAAAAGCCCCAAGCGTAAAGACGATGCCCATGGTGATTTCGCGACCGATGACATCGGAGATCCAGCCGAAGAACCCGCCGACGACGGTGCGGCAGCGGTCTGAACCGCCGTCGTTTCGACCGTCATTGTTTTTCCGTCCCTAGCCGTCTTGTGAATTCAGCGGCCGACCGTCCCTCGTCGATCCGCCGATTGTTGTGTCGCCTGCGCAACTTACGATCAGTATGGCGTTGCTGGAAATGTATGACAAGCCAGCGCGGCGCGCTGGCTGGCGACCGCAATGAAGCGGGAAACGCGTCAATCCTGTCGGAACTCCTGCTCTTCTGGACCTTTGTTGTGGCTAAACCTTCACAGTCGCCGCGGCCGTCATAAACGATTCCGCGTGTTTCACCTCCGCGCGCGGGGCGGCCTCCTTTGGAATACGACGGCTTCGGTCCATGCAATTTTGACGCAGCGAACATGCAAATCCTTGCGGCGCAGGCCGAACATCACTAGCCAACGGTAAGGCTGTTTAGACGCCCGACCCCGAAAGCCGGATCGAAGAGCAATGTCCCCCAAAACCGCTGTGCAGACGCTTCCGGTCGCTGCGACCGCCGAAGACTCCTTCTACATCGCGGCCACCCAATCCGCGTCTCGGCCGCGGCGCTCGCTCAAGCATAACGACACTTTCATCGTGCTCGACACCCATGGCGACATGGGTGCTTCGCCGGGCGGAACCGATGGGCTGTTCTATCGAGACACCCGCTTTCTTTCGTGCTTCCAGCTTTTGGTGAACGGGGCGCAGCCGCTCTTGCTCGGCTCCAACCTGCGCGACGACAACGCGGCGCTGGTGGTCGATCTTACCATCCCCGACGTTTTTGCCGATCAGCGCCTCGTCCTGGAAAAAGATACCGTGCACATCCTGCGCACCATCTTCCTGTGGCAGGACACTGTCTACCAGCGGCTCGCCGTGCGCAATTACGGCGATCGGACGATCGACGTGCGCCTGTCGATCCTGTTCACGAACGATTTCGCCGACCTGTTCGAGGTGCGCGGGACTCATCGCCAGCACCGGGGCAATGCGGCGGCGCAATTGCGCGGCAACGATCAGGTGCTGCTCAACTATCACGGCCTCGACGACAAACTGCGGCGCACCACGTTGACCTTCGATCCGCCGCCGGATCGGCTGGCGACGAACGGCGCCTTTTACGATCTCCGCCTTGTCCCGGGAGAAGCACGGCCGATCTTTCTCGCCGCCGGCTGCAATGAAACGGAGCCGCGCCCGGCGCCGCTTTTGCGCGCCCTCATCAAGTCGCGCCGTTCGCTGCGCAACGCGACGCGCGGCCGCACCAGCGTGGAAACGTCGAACGAGCTTTTCAACGAGATGCTGTGCCGGTCGGCGGCCGACCTCGAAATGCTGATGACCGACACGCCGCAGGGCCGCTATCCGTATGCGGGAATCCCCTGGTTCTCGACCACGTTCGGCCGCGACGGCCTGATCACTGCGCTGCAAATGCTGTGGTGGAGCCCTGACGTCACGCAAGGGGTGTTGCGGCGGCTCGCCGCCTATCAGGCCAACATCACCGACCCGCTCGCCGACGCCGAGCCTGGAAAAATTCTCCATGAAATGCGCGGTGGCGAGATGGCGGCGCTTCGCGAAGTACCGTTCGGCCTCTATTACGGCAGCGTCGATTCCACGCCGCTGTTCGTCTTGCTCGCGGGACTTTATCTGGAACGCACCGGCGACATCGATACCATCGCCGCTTTGTGGCCCGCGATCGAGGCGGCTTTGGAATGGATTGGCGGTCCCGGCGATCCTGACGGCGACGGTTTCGTCGAGTATATGCGCGCCAGCGATCAGGGTCTCGCCAATCAGGGCTGGAAGGATTCGCAAGACGCGATTTTCCACGCCGACGGACGATTGGCGGAGGGCGCGATCGCGCTGGCCGAGGTGCAAGGCTATGTCTACGCCGCCAAGCGCATGGCGGCGCGCTGCGCGCGGCGCATCGGGCGCGAGGTCGAGGCAGTGAAGCTTGATGCCGAAGCGACAACACTCGCCGAGCGCTTCGAGGCCGCATTCTGGTGCCCGGAAATCGAAACCTATGCGCTTGCGCTCGACGGCGCCAAGGAGCCTTGCCGGGTGCGTACGTCGAATGCAGGCCAGGTGCTGTTCAGCGGCATCGCCGACCCAAAGCGTGCCGCCCTCGTCGCCAAAGGACTGCTGCGGCCTAGCTTCTTCTCCGGCTGGGGTATTCGCACCGTGGCGCAGGGTGAAGCCCGCTACAATCCGATGTCGTACCACAACGGATCGATCTGGCCACACGACAATGCGCTGATCGCGCTCGGCTTGGCGCGTTACGGACTAAAACCGCCGATCGAGAGACTCTTCGAAGGTCTGTTCCATGCCGGAACGTATATGGACCATCGGCGGCTCCCGGAACTGTTCTGCGGGTTCCAACGCCAGC
Organism: Xanthobacteraceae bacterium; assembly: GCA_049517455.1. GTDB lineage: Bacteria > Pseudomonadota > Alphaproteobacteria > Rhizobiales > Xanthobacteraceae > BOG-931. Next base: position 12,726 of record JBEKSB010000039.1, on the reverse strand, counting down.
ACGGCCACGGTCCGACGCTCTATCCGGTCGCATGCGCGCCGCAGGCCTGGGCCGCCGCAACCCCGTTTGCGCTCCTGCAAGCCTCTCTCGGCCTCGAGTTCGATCCGTTCGCGAATGAAATCAGGCTGAACAATCCCCGGCTGCCGGCGTTTCTCCAAGAAGTGGTACTGCGCAATCTGCAGCTCGGCTCGTCGTATGTCGATCTTCGGGTCCGGCGCCACAATGAGACGGTATCGCTCGATACACCCCGGATCAGCGGTGGGATTCGAGTTTCGATCGTCCATTCCCGCTAAGGCGAACCGACCAAGACGTCCTGACTACGTGGAACCAGAGCGACTTCCTCGGCTTGGTGGGGTGGACACTCATGGCCGGAGGCAGCATGCGCGGGAATCATCGACCGGCAATCGTGGTGGCCGCGCTGTTGGCGCTAACCGTCGCCGCAACCGTGGCATTTGCCGAAAATGATACCGACAAGGCAGCGCCGCCGGCCGCCAGTCCCGCGACTCCGCCAGCCACGCCGGAAGTGACCATCCTCAACAAGCACGAAGTCGAGGGCGTACTCGGCCGCGAGGTTCGCAGTGCCACCGACGAGGATATGGGCCGGATCGTGGACATCCTCGTCGACTACGCCGGACAGGTGCGCGCGGCCATCATCGACTTGGGCGGCTTCCTCGGTGTCGGCAGCCGCAAGATCGCGGTCGACTGGAATGCGATGCATTTTCCCCAGCCGGGCAAGCCCGGAGGTCGGATCGCACTCGAGTTAACCCGCGACCAGGTCAAGGCGGCGCCCGAATACCAGGATGGCAAGCCTGTGGTTGTTCTCGGCGCGCAGGGCAAGCTCGAGCCGCTACCCGAATAACGACAGTGGTGGAGATGTATTCTGTCAGCGGAGCCAGTACGCCGCTTTGGCGACAGTCAGACGCAGCGCAACGGGGACGCAGAACCCGCGCCATCCGCTCGTCAAGGGCCGGACGGGAGCGAGCCACCGTCGGCGCCCTCCCCACGCAGCCTGCGCGGGCTTGATTGGTTCATCTTTTTCGTCGCCGACGTGCAAACCGGCTTCGGGCCGTTTGTCTCGGTCTTTCTCACCACGCAAAAATGGACGCAGGTCGATATCGGCCTTGTCCTCTCCGCCGCCGGCTTCGTCTCCCTGATCGGGCAAATGCCGGGCGGGGCGTTGGTCGATGCCGCGCGCTCCGAGCGCCTGGTCGGCGGCATCGCCGTCGCGGCCATCTGCTTCAGCGCTTTGGGCTACGCGGTTCTTCCGGTCTTTCCGATGGTGCTGTCGGCGGCAATCTTGCACTCGCTGGCAAGCTGCGTGCTTGGCCCGGCAATCGCCGCCATCAGCCTCGGTCTCGTCGGTCACGCGGCGATTGGCGAGCGGCTGGGACGCAATGCCCGTTTCGCCTCCGTTGGCAATGGGCTTGCAGCGGCCGCGATGGGCGCGTGCGGGTATTTCCTCTCCGCCCGCGCCGTTTTCGTCGTCACCGTCATCTTGCTGGTGCCGGCTCTGCTGGCGCTGCGCGGCATTGCTCCCGCCGAAATTGATCCCGAGCGGGCTCACGGCGCGACGCCGCGACGGCGCGCCGACGGGCCGCCGACCAAACCGGGTGCACTGATGCACAACCGGCCGCTCCTGATCTTCGCCGGCTGTTTGCTGCTCTTCCACCTTGCCAATGCGGCGATGCTGCCCTTGATGGGCAGCGTTGTCACCATGCGCTCAGCCCGCTGGGCGACGCTTCTGATCGCCGCGTGCATTGTCGTGCCGCAACTCGTCGTCGCCGCCTTGTCGCCGTGGATCGGCCGGCGAGCGCAGATTTGGGGTCGCCGTCCCCTGCTGCTCATCGGATTCGCCGCCTTGCCCATTCGCGGGATTCTCTTTGCGTCGGTGACGAATCCGGAGCTTCTCGTTCTGGTGCAGTTGCTCGACGGCGTGACCGCCGCGGTGTTCAGCGTCATGGTGCCGCTCGTGATCGCCGATCTCACGCGCGGCACGGGACACTTCAATCTCGGACAAGGGATCGTCGGCACGTTCATCGGGATTGGCGCAACGCTGAGCACCACGCTCGCCGGTTACATCAGCGACAATCTCGGCAGCCCGGCCGCCTTTGCCGGATTGGCGGCGATTGCGTTCGTCGGTCTTACCGTCGTGTGGTTCTTGCTGCCGGAAACCCGCGACGCCGCCGAGGCCGCCTAGCGCCGGTTTTTACAAGGCCGGCGCGTCGTCGGCGACGAGCCGCAGGTGCGGCGCTTCGCTGTCGGTCAAGCTGCGGTAAGCCGAAAGATAGTCCTGCGCCATGCGGCGCGCGGTGAAGCGCTCTTCAAAGCGTTGCCGGATTTTCTCGCGCGACAATTGTCCGAGCCGGTCGACCGCGCCGATGGCGCCGTTGATGTCCTCGACGATGAAGCCGGTAACACCGTCATCGATCAACTCGGGGACCGATCCGCGATTGAACGCAATGACCGGCGTGCCGCACGCCATGGCTTCAATCATGACCAGGCCGAACGGTTCGGGCCAATCGATTGGGACAAGAAGCGCGATGGCGCCGCTTAAAAACTCCGATTTGTCATTGTCATTGATCTCGCCGATATACTCGACATTTCCCGATCTGATCATTGGCTCGATCTTCTCGTCGAAATACTCGCGATCAGCACCGTCGACCTTGGCGGCGACCTTCAGCGGCACGCCGCAATGCTGGGCGATCCGGATCGCTCGATCGATGCCCTTCTCAGGGGCAATACGACCGAGAAACGCAAAGTAAGACGGCTTGACCGGCTTCGGCATGAGGAGCCGTTCGGGCAAGCCGTGATGGACCGTGCGCACCCAGTTCGCTTGCGGAAGCGGCCGCCGCTGGGCATTGGAGATCGAAACTACCGGGCTCGAGGAGAACATGTCGAAGACCGGTTGGTGCTCCGGCAAATCGAGCCGGCCGTGCAAGGTTGTCATGAAGGGCGTCGGCTGCCGGGCGAAAAGCGAGAAGGGATAATAATCGAGGTGGAAGTGCAGCAAATCGAAATCGGCCGCACGCTGATACACGTGTTCCAGCATCATCATGTGCAGCGCGTTCGGGTCACGCACCGAGCCGTCCAGGCGCAAGGCGCGCGGCCACATCGCTTCAAGCCGCGCAGAGGTGACCGAGTCCCCGCTCGCGAACAGCGTTACCTCATGACCGAGCGCGATCAACTCCTCCGTTAGCCACGACACGACACGTTCGGTCCCGCCGTAAAGCTTGGGCGGGACTGCCTCCGTTAGCGGCGCGACCTGGGCAATATGCATTGAATTTGACCTTTCCTGGGGGCTGTCCCGTTCCCGGCACAGAACCAAGAACCAGAAACTGGTCTAATGTTTCAGCTGCGGCAATGAACTTATTTTTTTCAGCACGAGGAACTTTTCGCGCCCTGGAACGTCGATGTGACCAAGCGGAAATCGGCCTACGTGCCGACGACAATGGCGCTTCGATTCAAAGCCGCAAAAAGTCACAATTGAGGGCGGATAATTTTGGGCCTGTCGGCGTTGTGATGCTGTACGGGCGAAGGGGCCGGTCAGGCATCGCGAGCGGAGATCAAACGCACATGGCCGATCTGTGTTGTTATGCCAGTCGTCCACTCGCCTTCATCTTTCGCTACGTACGGCTACGTCCGATATCTCACGCCGTCATTCTCGCAGCGGTGCTCGGCGCCGTGGCCTGTTCCGTTTCCACGCAATACGGCGTCAAATTTCTGGTCGACGTACTTTCGAAGCACAACAGCGCCAGCGTGTGGATCGCCTTCGGTCTGCTCGGATCGCTGATCGCCGCGGATAATCTCTTATGGCGGCTTGCGAGCTGGATCGCGAATTTCACATTCGTCAGCGTTACCGGAGACCTGCGGCGTGACTTGTTCCGCCACCTTACCGGACACTCTCCGGGCTATTTCGCCGAGCGCCTGCCGGGCACGCTGACGAGCCGCGTGACGGCAACATCTAATGCCGTGTTTACCGGCGAGAACATGTTCGTCTGGAACTTGCTGCCGCCGTGTGCGGCGACGGTCGCAGCGATCGCGTTGGTGCAGACGGTCAGCTTGCCGATGGCGCTGGGTCTCACACTCGTCGCCAGCGTCATGGTCTGTATTATGTTCCGCCTGGCGGCGGTCGGCCGGCCGCTGCATCACGACTTTGCCAGCAAGGCGGCGGCGGTCGACGGCGAAATGACAGACGTTGTGACTAATATGCCGCTGGTGCGGGCGTTCGGCGGCTTTCTTCGCGAGCATCGCCGTTTTGACGCGACCGTCGAGCGCGAAATGGACGCGCGCCGGCGCAGCCTGTACCACCTGGAGAAGCTGCGCATCTTTCACGCCGTGGTGACAATCGTGTTGGCGCTCGGCTTGCTCGCTTGGGCAATCATGTTGTGGCAGCGGAATGAGGCCACGACCGGCGACGTTGTGCTCATCTGCACCCTTGGGCTTTCGGTGCTGCATGCGACGCGCGATCTCGCTGTGGCGCTCGTCGACATTACGCAGCACGTCGCGCGGCTGTCGGAGGCCTTGGCGACACTGTTGGTGCCGCACGAGCTGCGGGACCATCCCGAGGCGGCGCCGCTGGTCCGGCGCGGCGCCAGCGTCAAGTTCGAGAACGTCTATTTCCGCTACGGCGACGGTCAGCAAATCTTCGAGAAGTTCAACTTGAGCTTTAAACCGGGCGAGCGGGTCGGGCTGGTCGGCCATTCCGGCGGCGGCAAGTCGACGCTATTCGCATTGCTCCAGCGTTTTTACGACGTGCAGGACGGCCGGATTCTGATCGATGGGCAGGATATTGCGCGGGTCACGCAGGAAAGCTTGAGAGAAGCCATCGGCGTTGTGCCGCAGGACATTTCTCTCTTCCACCGCTCGGTCATGGAAAACATTCGCTATGGCAGGCCGGAAGCCTCGGACGAAGAGGTGCTCGATGCGGCGTTCGCGGCGCGCTGCGATTTCGTCAAAGACCTGCCGGCGGGCATGCGCACCCAAGTCGGCGAACGCGGCGTCAAGCTCTCCGGCGGGCAGCGCCAGCGCATCGCCATCGCGCGCGCATTCCTCAAGAACGCGCCGCTGCTGTTACTCGACGAGGCGACCTCCGCGCTCGACAGCGAGTCGGAGGAAGCGATCGGCGAAACATTGGGCCGTCTGATGCACGGGCGCACGGTGGTCGCCATTGCGCATCGGCTTTCAACGGTCAGGAACTTTGACCGTGTCGTCGTTCTTCAGTTGGGCAAGGTTGTCCAGGACGGTCCGCCCGATCTTCTGGTCCGGCGTGACGGGCTCTATCGGCAGCTCGTGCAGCGCGAGATGGGGCGGCTCACCAGCCAGGCTGCCGCGTAAGCCGAAGTCGAGCTCATTACCCGGGAAGCCGCGAAAACTTTGTTTCATGGCGCGCTTGGCTTTTGGTGAGTTCATTCGCCTGAAGCCAAGCCGCTCAGCTAAGATTCTCTTATTTCGACGCATCGCATTGACTTTTCGGTCCTCCTTCATCGATTTCATTTCGGAAGGACCGGGTTTGCCGGCGAGAAAATGACATGTCCGACACGACTCTTAACGGCATTCCTGCGCGGCGCGCGGATGCGGTAACCTAGTTGCGGCTGTTCTTGCACGCGGGCGCATACTGGCTCATGTGGGGCCTGCGCGTGTCGATGCCCAAGCGTTCGATGTGGCGCGCCGCAGTTCGACACATTGCGCCTGCGGCTCATCAAAATCGCCGCCCGCGTCGTCGAGATGAAGACGATGATCCGGGTTCACTTGCCGACGTCGTGTCCCGCCCAGGATATTTTGCCGCTCGCGCTCGGGCGTATCCCGCGCTTCGTCACCTGAAAAACGGGGCGTAGAGCCCCAAAGTTCGAACCCTTCCCGTCAACCCGCAAAGTCCCCGTTAACCACTTTCGTTGTGGTCACGCGCGCGCGTGAGGCTGGGCGGTGCGATGCCGACCGACCTGCTCGGGCCGCCTGGGTGGTGCAGCGGCTGCTGGCCGCACGATGGTGAGGTCGCCGGCGGCGCCATTTCTTTTTAGCGGATTGTTGTTCGCAGATTCGGGGCGACGATGGAGCTCGGGCGGTGCGACCGATGATGACATCGGCTTCGCCGGGTCGGGACGGCGGCGATGGTGACGGCGCCGGTCGAGCGCAGCGAGGTACCGGGTCGTCGACAATCGATCGCCAAATTCCGCAGCACTGACCGTGGGATGCTCAAGCGTCCGGACGAGCCCTGAAGGCTCGTCCCTAAAATACCCGGCCAGCCGTCGACCATGAATATCGAAAGCAATACCGCCGCCCTAGCAAGCATGATGCTCATGACCGCTCCGGTCCATCACTACGCTTTGCTTCCCTGACATTCGCTTCCAGGTCAGCAGCAGTGACGATGTCGATGAAGCTGGAGAGAGGAATGTCGCCAAGAAGGTTGCTAAGCTTGTGGCGACGGGTCGACGGGTCTGGGACCCGAATAATTGCCGATTTCTCGAACAATCATATTCTTTGCCGACCGATTGGATTTCCAGCCGACAGAAAGCAATGTAATCTCACCACAGAAGCGATCTAGCGCAGGGCCGCGGCTATAAACTCCTCTGCAATTTGGGTTGGATATGAGCAGACTGCCCACACTCTTTATCCCGCATGGCGGCGGGCCATGTTTCTTTATGGATTGGGATCCGCCCGATACTTGGAATCGGATGGCCGAGTATTTACGCGGAATGCCCGATGAAGTGGGATCGCGACCAAAAGCGCTGGTCGTCATTTCCGGCCATTGGGAGGAGAAAGTCGCCACCATCCAGAACAATCCGGCCCCGCCGCTGCTCTATGACTATTATGGCTTTCCGCCGAGCACATATCAGATCAGCTTCCCGGCGCCTGGAGCCCCTGAGGTTTCCGCGCGGGTCGCCGAATTACTCGGAGCAGCGGGTATCCCATACAAATATGACAACGCCCGAGGCTTCGATCATGGCGTCTTCATTCCTCTGAAAGTGGCGTTCCCGCTTGCGGATGTGCCGATTGTGCAGCTCTCGCTTTTGGCCAGCATGGATCCGGCGAAACATATCCGGCTCGGTCAGGCCCTGGCGCCGTTGCGCGACGAAGGAGTGCTGATTGTCGGCAGCGGCATGACCTACCACAACATGCGAACGCTGATGGGGAACATGCGTGGCGGCTCCAATGGCCACGCGCCAGATGCCGGCTCGCAGCGCTTCGATGACTGGCTTGAAGAGGTTCTGACCAAAGAGACGCCCGAAGTGCGCATCGCCGCGTTGACCAAGTGGGACCGGGCGCCCGCCGCGCGCGACGCCCATCCACGCGAGGAGCACTTGCTACCGCTTCACGTCGTGGTCGGCGCCGCCGTCAATGATCCGGGGCGCAGGACGTTAAAGGACGTTGTGATGGGAGCGGTGGAGTCGGCGTTTCGGTTCGGGTGAGCCTTTCGCAAGTAAAACTGCTCGCGGTCACCACGATCCCTGTTGCTGAAAAACTGAGCTCGGCGCTGCGCGCCCCCTGCGGGGAAAGAAACGGGTCAGTGCTAGGCTGCGCCCGGAAGGGAGCGGCCGATACGATTTTGGCGGCATGTAACCCCGTCAAAAAACATGGTCCATGGGTTGTCGCGTGCTTGAGAGTGGTGACGCCATCCGGCGATCCCGTTTAGGAATCTGATGAATTGCGCAGCCCAGCCCTTCCGCCGCCGTCAGCAGGAGGAGGATCGGAGATGAAACGCAATAGATCGAAAGCCAAGATCGACCGCATGATGCCGATGGTCCACCCGAACGCGAGGGCCATCGACATCGGGGCGACTATGCACATGGCTGCCGTAAGGGCGGATCGCACGCCTGAGCCGGTACGCAGCTTCGGTACCTTCACGACCGATCTGCATCGGCTGGCAGAGTGGTTTAAGGAATGTGGCGTCGAGACAGTTGTTATGGAATCGACCAGCGTGTACTGGATTCCAATTTTCGAGCTTCTCGATGCCCGTGGATTTACCGTGTTCCTTGTCAATGCACGCGACGCCAAGCACGTGCCCGGACGCAAGACCGACGTCAGCGACGCGCAGTGGCTGCTGCGTCTTCATTCCTATGGTCTGCTGCGTGCCAGCTTTCGGCCCAAAGGCCAGATCGCCGAGCCGTTATCGCCTTTTCACCGGGGCCGAGGACGGTAAGGCGATCCAGACCTCCGGATCGGCGACGAGCGGCGCGCTAAGTTCCTGGCGGACGGCCAGATCGGCCATGACGAAGAACGGGCGTCGGGCGTGGACCCAACAGGCCGCTTCGAAGATGGGGCCAGGCGCAAGCGGAACAAGCTGAACGCGATACCGACCCTTTTCGTGAGAAGGTGGAAGCTGCTGTACGTGGCATGGATGCCATTAGCACCGCCGCCATTCTCGATCTGCTTGGCCTACCGAAGACCACCGGCAATGCGCGCCGCATCAGCCCGACCATGCGCTCGTTGGGATTTATTCCAATCAAGTCGAGACGACTAATGCCGGGTGGTTTCCGCGACACTGTAAGCCGCGGCTGGGCTCGACCTGTTCGGGACGGGTGCCGGACGAGCTTCAAGCAAGGTGAAAAGGTGCGAGGCCTCCACCTTAACACCCCATTGCAAGGTGGAACGGGTTAACGGAAGGATGCGCGTCATGATGTATGAGGGTGGCCACCCCGATACTCCGCCGACCGACTGGGCGAAATTTCGTAAAGGCTTCTCGCCGTATCGCCTCCCGATTCCCGCGCTGGGCTGTGACCGCCGCAGCCGTGCTTTCTCGAATTGAGTCAGGGGAACCTCCCAGCTCTTGCCTGAGTGTTCCCCCTGCCTCGTGTGAGCCCCAAAGCGCATTTCGCCCCCCAGCGCTCGGGGCTCTCTCCTTTCGTACACCAATAAAACGACCTTCAACTTACAAGATTGTCCTGGGTTAGGTAGCGGTCAATGAACTGTTGAAGCTTGTCGGATTAGGCATTTGCCATTGAGAGCAAACGGTAAACAGATGGCGCGGCCAATCTTGAGTTGTCTGGCGATCGCTGCCGGCGCAACGGATAACACCCTGAGCACTACGATTGATCTTTTGGAGGGCAGCTGATCTCTTTACCCTGCGCATCGTGCCGCGCCGCAGCTCTGCGGTCCGCTGCATTTTTCGCTACATATGCGGCGTACGCTGCCGCCCCCGCTACCGTCCCGGCGGCAACTACGAGGTCGATCCAGCTGCGCGATGACATAGTGCTGCCGCGTTCCGGCGTCCGGCCACTTTACCGCTGCGTCATGTCAGAAAGGACAAGCATTAGCGGCTGGGGATTTCGAGCTTGCTGATGTGATTGGCCAATTTAGCCGCGCGCGAGCGAATATGTTTGGACTTATGTGACTTAACTATTTGCTCCAAGAAAGGGGCGGCATCCGAGAGAGCAATTCGAGCGTCGTGGCCGGCAGCAATTTCAGCGGAATCTGCGGCACGGTGGTTCGGTCCTCTGACAACGCGCAGCAATACCCCCATCGCCTCAAGGCGCTTGGTGGCTGACGCATTCGCATCGGTCGCGATCTTTCCAATACTTTTGACGACGCCCGGGAGGGCATCGCGCATTATCTTTTGGACTTCAACTTCGATTGTCATGAACCCCCGTCGGTGTTCTCGCAAATTTTGCCGCTGGCCACTCGGTTAACTTCCTAGCACATCGCGAGAGAGTGCGCCGATGACCGCGGCGGCGCTCATGGTCGCCTTGTGCGCAGGCTCGGCATAAGACTGGCAGGACTGTGCTTGCCCGGCGCTTTTGGTTGACTCTGGCGAACCACTCTTCCAAATTCCCGTTAGTGCCCTCGGTTGCGTAGGAGTTTTCCGTGGTCCCGCGTCATGCCACATCCTGACGAATATCGGGTCATGGCCGGCGAATGCTTCGAATGGGCGCGTGAAGCTCGGACGGAAGACGAACGCCTAGTTTATCTCACTCTGGCCCAAACGTGGCTGGAGGAAGCCGTACGCCACGACGGCGCTTCGCAGATTCGCTTACCGCCTACGCCTCGTCTTTAGACGGCCATATCGGCTTCCTGCCGTTCCCGCTATTGTTGACGCAACAGGCTCGGCAGTTTGACGATGTTCACGGCAATGCGCCGCGCCTCATCTCTGGTAAGGCGCTTGGTGACACTGCGCCGGCTGGGCTCGTCATCGAAGTAGAGGTACGCCAGCGCCTGCCCGTTGGCGTCATGGACCACAAAGCTTTCTTCCATCTCTTTGACGGACCAGGGCGGGGGAAAGCGTCGGGGTGCCTTCACTTCGGCCGACACTCGACGCCCTCCAATTGCAGCACGAGTTGCAGCGCAACGGACACGTCGCGAGCATCCTCCTTGCCGCGCGCAGCACCGGCTAACAACATCGCCACATGGCGCCAAGTCGCCTTGGGGTAGTGTCTCAATTTCAATTTTCACCGGAACGGGATGAGATAGTCAGCCATGCAGATGTGGCACCTGAGAATGTCATCGCCGGTGCTGCTAGGTGTGGCCGTCAGCGCAGATCGTTTTTCATTCTGAACCCAACAACGGGGACACTGGAAGCCCGCCCCGATGCGGGGGTGAAAATTGAGAAGGCGCTTTTGCGCGAGCTTCGCCGCATTAAGCGTTGCGTCTATCTCAGCCTTGCGTCTCTCTATTTCGCGAAGTTCCGCCTCCAATGTCGATGCTGCGCCGTACATATTTCGGGCTATATATGCGGCCTCCTCCGCTAGAATTGTCTCGATACTCATTCTTAAGCCGCCTTTTTATCCGGTCCGCGTTTGCTAGTCCGGGTGGTAAGGGGTTCGCCATGAACCTACACTACGCAGTTCGCGCCAATTCGACCAGGCCGTCAAAATTCAGACTGAGAACACTACCCGATGCGCCTCGTGTCTTTGCATGGCCCAAACGCCACAAGAATTTTGGTGGTAATATCGCAATCTAAAATCTAGGAGTTTGCACAATGCGCTCTGTCCCACGAGCTCAGCGCTACCGCCGAATAACATTGCAGCCCGCAGTCCAGACAAGAAGCCAACGCCAGCCGCCGCATCCTGACCGGCAAATACCGCGAATAGTCCACCGAGGATAGCAATTCCAAACGTCGCGCCGATCATCCGCGCGGTGTTGAGTAGACCGGAGGCGCTGCCCGAACGCGCTTACGGCACATTAGCGATCGCAACCCCGTTGACCGGGCTCGTATTAAGGCCAAGGCCGACGCCGACGATCAGAAGTGCGGCGCCGATCAGCCACGCACTGGTGGTTTCGCCAACGAATGCCAGCAGAATCGCGCCGAGGCTCATACACACCATACCGCCGGTCATGATGAGACGCGGGCCGATCGCATTGGTCATATGCCCGGTAAGTTGCGACACCAGCACAAAACTGATCGACATCGGCAGCATTTGAAGGCCAGCCAGAAACGGGCTCTCGCCGCGCACGGTCTGGAAGTAAAGTGGTACTAGGAACAGCAGCGCATACATGCCGAACGTCATCAACCCGGCGATCGACAGAGCGGACGAAAATACCCGATTGCGGAAGAGATCGAGTGGAACCATTGCGCGTTCCAGCCGCGCTTCGACCAGAAAAAACGCGGCACCAGCGGCCAGCGCCAGCGTGGCGATGCCCAGGATCGGCGGTGACGTCCAGCCCCAATGTGATCCCTCGATCACCGCGAAAGCGAGTCCACCAATCGCCACAATGGCAAGCACCTGGCCAGTGAGATCGAGCTTGCGGCCGCGCGGCGAGGAGCTTTCGCCTACAGCGGCATAGGTCAAGATCAGCGCAGCGGCGCATGCCGGCAGGATCAGATAGAAGATGCTGCGCCAGCCGGCGCTGTCGACGAGAAAGCCGCCGAGTGTCGGGCCGATGATGAAAGCGAGCCCGTTGCAGCTCGCCCAAATACCGAGCACATGCGCGCGCGATTTTTCTTCCGGATAGGCAAGCGCGAGCAGTACGAGCGACATCGGCAGTTCGGGTGCCGCGCCCAGCCTGCTGATCGCCCGGCCGGCAATCAAAGTGGCGCCGTTAGGGGCAAGCGCGCAAATAATGGTGCCAAGCGTGAAGAGCGCAATGCCGCAGACAAAGATACGACGGCGGCCGTAGAGGTCGCCGAGCGAGCGTGCCGCCGGTGAGCAGCAAAGTAGCGGTTGACGCGCGACGGCCGCATATCCGGTGCGGCCGTGATCGATCCCCACGGAGGTGGCGAAACAACCCCTTGACAGAGACCGCGTGCCATCCATATAACATCCATGTGGATGTCTTGAGGATGGTAGGCATGGCAGAAAATGTGCATCAACTGCGACCTAAGCCGAGTGACACCGAAAAGATCACCATCAATCTCGGCTACGTCGATCTTGGCCACATCGACCTAATGGTGCAGGACCGTTTTTACTCCAACCGGACTGATTTCATTCGCACGGCAATTCGCAACCAACTCGAGCGCCATGCAGAGGTCGTCAAACAGTCCACCGCCCGAAAGAGTCTAGACCTCGGCCTGCGGAATTATAGCCGCGAGGACCTCGAGGAGGCGCGTCGCGCCGGGCAGACGCTGGAGATCAACGTATTGGGCCTCGCCACTATCGCGGCCGATGTCACCCCTGAACTCGCCCGCGCCACCATTGCTTCCGTCGTCGTGCTGGGAGCGTTGCACGCCAGTCCAGAGGTCAAGGCCGCTCTCGCCGATAGAATGCGATGACGAAGAAACGTGTACGCGAAAGAAATTCGACGCGGACTAACAGTGTCCGACGTGGCTGGCTCCGAGCAAAAGGTAGCTTTCGATAT
>JBEKSB010000038.1:0-24199 GCA_049517455.1 Xanthobacteraceae bacterium | reverse complement strand
TGGGCGGCCAAACGCACCTATCTCGGCTGCGGCGGCTGGGGCAACGGCCACGGCGGCGCCTGCCGCAATCAGACCGGCATCCAATGGGCGCGCACCATGGTGTGCCTGATCGCGATGCAGGGGCTGGGCAAGCCCGGAATCAATATGGGCAATCTGCAATGGGGCGCCCCGGTCGACCTCAACTTCTATTTCCCCGGCTACGCCGACGGGGGCATGTCCGGCGATATTGAGAAGACGGCCATGGCGGTTGAGCTCTTTCAGCGTATGCCGCAGCTGCCGACGATGAACACGCCGCAGCAGAAGATTCCGCGAATCTTCCTACCAGAGGCGATTCTCGAAGGGAAAGCCGACGGCGGCTACCCGTGGAACGGCAAATCGATCGAGTCGCAGTTCGCCAAGTTCAGCTATCCGGCGGCTGGTCACGCGCTGGTGCGGATGATGTTCAAGTACGGCGGTTCGCTGATCCCGACCATGAACAACACTAACCGTCACGTGAAGATGTTCCAGTCGCCGAATCTCGAGTTCATCGTCAGCCAGGCGATCTGGTTCGAGGGCGACACCAAATTTGCCGACATCATCCTACCCGCCTGCACCAATTTCGAGCGGGCGGACATCAGCGAATGGGCCGGGCTCGGCGGTTACGGCCATCACGGCCAGCAGCAGCTCAACCATCGCGTCATCATCTTCCAGGCGCCGGCCATCGAGCCGCTCGGGGAGTCCAAATCAGACTTCTGGATCTTCAACGAGATTTGCAAGCGGCTCGGGCTCGCCAACTACTTCTCCGAAGGCGTGAACGAGATCGACTGGGTCAAGCGCCTATACGATGCGTCCGACATGCCCAAGGTGATGTCGTGGAAGAAGTTCATTCGCCGCGGCTACTTCGTGGTGCCGTCGGAGAAGGAGCATCTGCGCGCGCCGGTCTCCTTCCGCTGGTTCTGGGAAGGCCGCAAGAAGGACGTTCCGGAGCCGCACCCACTGCCTTCGGACTACTCCGTGGAGTTCCTCAAAGGCCTCCAGACCCAATCGGGCAAGCTCGAATTCGAGTGCAATAGCCTCAAGCGTTTGAGCGATCCCGAGCGGCCGCCGGTCGTCGAATACGTGCCGTCGTGGGAGGGCCCGCAGTCGGGCGAGCTGTTCCGGAAATATCCGCTGCAGCTGCTCACGCCGCACAGCAAGTACAGCTTCCACACCCAGGGCGACGGCAAGGACAGCTTTCTGCTCAACATCCCGGACCACCGGGTAAAGGTGAAGGATTGGTACTACTGGATTGTGCGCATGAATTCGCAGGATGCCGCGGCTCGCGGCGTTAAGCAGCACGATCTGGTCAAAGTCTACAACGACCGTGGCGCTGTGATCTGCGCGGCGGTGCTCACCCAGCGGCTGTCGCGCGGTGTCGCCCACAGCTTCGAATCTTCGGCGCTGTACGAACCGATGGGCGAGCCCGGCCGGTCGGTGGACCGCGGCGGCGTGGTTAACCTGTTGACGCCGCACCGCCCGCAGACCACGTCGACGCATTCGCTCGCAGGTTCGCAGGCCCTGGTCGAAATCGAGCTGTGGGACGGCAAGACCGAATACATCTCGGGCGCGTTCGCCCAAGCGGAGATGGACTCGCAGGCCAAGCGCGCACGCGCGGCTGCGGCGGTGTCGGCGAAGTGATGATTGACGTGAACCCCATCGTTCGGCGCGATGCGAGATAAGCGATGAAAAAATGGAACATGGTCATCGACGTCGCCGAGTGCACGAACTGCAATCTGTGCACGCTGGCGATTATGGATGAGTACGTCGCCAACGACTGGCCAGGCTATTCAGCGCCGATGCCAAGGCACGGTCACAGGTGGATCAACATTTTGCAAAAGGAGCGCGGACAGGCGCCGATGATCGATGTCGCCTATGTGCCGACCATGTGCAACCACTGCGACAACGCGCCCTGCGTCGCGAAAGGCGGTGGCGCGGTGAGCAAACGCGACGACGGCATCGTGCTCATCGATCCAGTCAAGGCGAAGGGTCGCCAGGATCTCGTCGATGTCTGCCCCTATGGCCACATCTGGTGGAACGAGGAACTGAAGGTTCCGCAAGCTTGGCCGTTCGATGCCCATCTGCTCGATCAAGGCTGGAACCAGACCCGCGGGCAGCTCTCCTGTCCAACCGGCGCCATGCGGACGATCAAGGTTGATGACGACGAGATGCAACAAATGGCGCGCGAGCAGGAGCTTGAAGTGATGAAGCCTGAGCTTAACGCTAGGCCGCGCGTCTACTACCGCAACCTATGGCGCTACTCGAAATGCTTCATCGGCGGCACTATCTCGGCCAATACCGGTGACAGTGTGGACTGCGTTGATGGTGCGAAGGTACGGCTTATGAAGGATAACCACATCGTTGCTGAAACGGTGAGCGATAACTACGGTGACTTCAGGTTTGATCGACTCGACGAGAACTCGGGACGCTATTTGGTGGAGGTCTCGGCCAAGGATGGAACCAAGAGGGTGATCGAGACTAAGCTCGGCGCCAGCATCAATATCGGCGAGATACGTCTATAGGAAACACCGTGCAGTCAGTGACGCGGGGCAACCGAGCGCCGTCAGCTCGGCGACCACCGGTGCGGATTTTTCCACCCTCAATTGCTCCTAGGTACGACTAGCCGGTACGACCGCGGTCGCTTCCAACTCAAATGTTGCCCGCAGCGTGGAGCAGATCGGCGACGAAAATCATGCACATGGCCGGATCAATGGGTGTCCACGAGGCGGCGCCAGAGGCGAACAGGCTCCTGCCCATCGCCAGACCGGCGCGCTTATCGGTGCCATAGGCGGTCATGCGGCAGATGTGCTTGTGCCCGGGTGCGCGCCGCCGGCCGCGGCGAGCACATTTTCAAGAGCCCGCTCGAACAGGGGAACGAGTTATACTCTCTGATGTAGTTGGTTCGCACGCCCGACAGCGAGCGTTCAGTTTCCCGCGAACGTGGGCCGCTGTTTGTTCACAAACGCCAGATAGGCGCGCTCGTAGTCCTTGGTCTGCATGCAGATGGCTTGCGCTTGCGCCTCGGCCTCGATGGCCTCATCGATACCCATGTTCCATTCCTGATGGATGCATTTCTTTGTCATGGCATGGGCAAAGGTCGGTCCGTCAGCGAGCGACTTCGCCGCTGCCTGCGCGTCGGCGAGCACGGCCGTGGGTTCACACAGTTTATTATAGAAGCCCCACCGCTCGGCCTCCGGTCCATCCATCGACCGTCCGGTATAGAGGAGCTCGGCGGCGCGGCCGGCGCCCACAATTCGCGGCAGAATGTTGCAGGCACCCATGTCGGCACCGGCCAGTCCGACCCGGACGAACAGGAAGGCCACCTTGCTGCGCGCGGTGCCGTAGCGCAGATCGGACGCCATCGCCAGGATGGCGCCGGCGCCAGCGCAAATGCCGTCGACAGCCGCCACGATCGGCTGCGGGCAGGCGCGCATCGCCTTGACCAGGTCGCCGGTCATGCGCGTGAAGGCGAGCAATCCGGCCATATCATCCTTGCGCTGCATCTCGACCAGCGGGCCGATGATTTCGTGCACGTCGCCGCCGGAGCAGAAATTGCCGCCGGCGCCGGTGATCACTACCGTCTTGATGGCATCCGAATAGACGAGATCGCGGAAGGTATCGCGCAGCTCGGCGTAGGAATCCAATGTGAGCGGATTTTTCCGTTCGGGGCGATTCAAGGTGACTGTCGCGACCTTGCCGTCGACCTCCCAAAGGAAATGCTTGGCCTTGAAGGTGGCGAAATCGAGCCGGGACGGCAGGAAACGCTTGGCCGTATCGTTCATCGTGATGTTCCTTCTTCGAAGTTGGCACCGACGGGACAGACTGATTACTCCGAGAACCCGTTATCCCGCAAATGTCAGCCCGCCGCTGATGCTCAAAATCTGTCCGGTGACGTAATCGGATCGCGAGCTGGCGAAAAACAGGATGGCGTCGGCGATCTCCTGTGGCTTGGCAAAACGGCGGAACGGGATGGCCTTGATAAAGGCTTCCCGCAGTTTTTCCGGGCGCGTCGCCAGCATCGGCGTGTCGGTGGGGCCCGGGCACACGCAGTTTACGTTGATGGCGTAGCGCGCCACCTCGCGCGCGAGCGACTTAGTGAATGCGATAATGCCGCCCTTTGCGGCCGCATAAACGGTCTCGCCGCCGCTGCCGACGCGGCCGGCATCACTCGAGACATTGACGATCTTGCCTTTTCCGGCCGCGATCATGGGTGGCAGAAGCGCCTGCGTGAGGTGCACGGGACCGCCGAGATTGACTGCGATGACGCGATCCATGTAGTCGGGCGAATTGTCGATGAACGGTTGGATATCGTTCCAGCCCGCCGCATTGACCAGAATATCGATGCGCGGATGCTTCGCGATCATGGTTGCCGCCGAACTACGGATGGAGACTTGATCGGCGAGATTGATCGCGACGAACTCGACCACGAAGTTGGTCTGCTTCGCCTCCTTTTCGACCTCGGCGCCTTTTCGTTCATCCACATCGGCGCAGATGACGGTTGCTCCGCAACGCGCCAACTCCATAACCGTTGCCTTGCCAATTCCGGAAGCGCCGCCGGTAACAATTGCAACTTTATCGCCTAATTTCATTGCCCCGCTCCTCTTTTCATCTGTCTCGAACGTTCGGCCGAACCTGCAAAAAATGCTTGAATGCGGTGCCGCGTCTCGGCATCGTTCAGCAGCAGCCGAGTGAATTCCAACTCGTCGGTAAATCCGCCGCGATCTTTTTGACCGGCCGCCGCGATGCACGCCTTGCTGGCGGCAAGCGCCGCGGCCGGAAGGCTGGCAATGCCGCGGACAATCTCGGCGGCGCGTTGCGCCAGCTCGACGCGCGGCACTGCCCAATGCACCACGCCAAGCTCGCTCGCCGTTCGACCATCGAGTATTTCGGCGCCGAGAATGAGCCGGGCGGCGACCGCAGGACCACATAACCGGGTGAGACGCTGCGTACCGCCGGCGCCGGGAATCAATCCGAGCCGAGCTTCCGGCAGCCCCAGCTTGGCTTCGGCCGCCGCGATCCGCAGATCGCACGCCAGAGCCAGCTCAAGTCCCCCGCCCATGGCGGCGCCGGCGATCTCGGCCAGCGTTACCAGCGCAAGTCGCTCAATCCGCGCATAGAGTCGTTGGATGCTCGCCACATAGGAATACATTCGGTCGGCACCGTCACGCGCCTCCATGCGCTCGCGTATTTCCTTAAGATCGGCGCCCGCACAAAATATCTTCTGGTCCGAGCGGATATGCAAAACGGTGCAACGCGGGCCGTTGGCCAGCTCGTCAAGTTTTCCGTCGAATGCTCGCACCCATTCTTCGCTGATCGCATTCACCGGAGGGTGGCCCAGCGTCAGGGTGGTTACACAACCGTCGGTGTTGATCAGAAACATTGTCAGTTCCGCTTGTTCTTCTCTGCCTGGGCAACGAGCGCGCGGCTGATGACCAGCCGTTGAATGTCATTCGTCCCCTCGTAGATCTTGCTCGCGCGCACGGCGCGGAAAATTCGCTCCACACCGTAGTCGGTCATATAGCCGGCGCCGCCCAGCGTCTGAATCGCGTCGGAACAGATGCGCTCTGCCGCTTCGGTGGCGAACAACTTCGCCATCGACGCCTGTTTCAGACATGGCAGGCCCTGACTTCGCAGAGCGGCGGCATGCAGCACGAGCTGACGCGCGGCTTCGAGCTGGGTCGCCATATCGGCGAGGCGGAAGGCAACGGCTTGATGTTCGATGATCGCTTTGCCGAAGCTTCTGCGCTCTTGCGCGTAGTCGAGGGCAATCTCGTAGGCCGCGCGGGCCATGCCCACGGCTTGCGCGGCGATGCCGATGCGGCCGCCTTCCAGATTGGCAAGCGCGATACGGTAGCCTTGGCCTTCGGCGCCGAGCCGATTATCCTGCGGCACGCGAAGCTCTTCGAAATGAATTTCGCAGGTATCCGACGCTTGCTGCCCCATCTTGTTTTCGATGCGGCCAACGCGATAGCCGGATTGCTTGGTATCAACAATGAAGCAGCTGATGCCTTGTTTTCCCCGCCCAAGCTCCGTCGCGGCAAACACCAACGCAATGTCAGCGTTCTTGCCGGAGGTGATGAACTGCTTTGTTCCGTTAAGAATGTAAGTTCCGTCCCGACGTTCGGCGCGTGTCCGAATCGCACTGGCGTCCGAGCCGCTCTGCGGTTCCGTGAGGCAGAAGGCGCTCAACAACTCGCCCCGCGCCATCGGCCGCAAATACTTCTCCTTCTGCTCTGGCGTTCCGTACTCAACGAGCGGCATACAGCCGACGGAGTTATGGCCGCTCATGATCGTCGAGACCGCCCCATCGCCGGCTGCGATTTCCTCCAGCGAAACCGCATATGCGATATAGTCCATGCCGGCTCCGTCCCATTCCGGAGGAACCGTCATTCCCATGAATCCGAGCTTGCCCAGCTCGAGCAGCGCCTCGTGCGGAAACATCGCCCGGCTGTCCCATTCGGCCGAATGAGGGGCCAACGAGAGCTGCGCGAATTCGCGCGCAACGTCCCGAACCTGCTCCTGCTCTTCGGTCAGCAACATTGTTCCTACTCGGCTGCCTGACGGCGCGTGATGTCGTGCGTCTTTAGCAATTCCCGCGCCACGATCAGCTTCTGAACTTCGGTCGCCCCCTCGTAGATCCGCAACGCGCGAATTTCGCGGTAAAGCGCCTCAACCTTGACCCCGACACGCACACCGTTCCCACCGAAGATTTGCACCGCGCGATCGATCACGCGTTGCGCCATCTCGGTCGAAAAGGCCTTCGCCGACGATGCCTCCCGGGAAATGCGCGCTGCGCCGCGATCCTTTTCCCAGGCGGCGCGGTAAACCAGCAATGCCGCGGCGTCGATATCGATAGCGCTATCCGCCAGCGCGGCCTGCGTGAGCTGCAGATCCGCCAGCGGCGCGCCGAACAAGTTGCGCGTTGCCGCGCGGTCAATCATTTCATCGAAAGCGCGACGTGCCAGTCCGAGCGCCGCTGCGGCGACGGTTGACCGGAAGATATCGAGCGTCGCCATCGCGACCTTGAACCCCTCCCCTGCACTGCCGAGCCGATTTGCCAGCGGGACGCGGCAGCCGGTGAAGCGGATCGTCGCGAGCGGGTGTGGAGCGATGACGTCAATGCGGCCGGTGATCTCGAGACCCGGCGTCTCGGCGTCGACGATGAAACTGGAAAGACCCTTTGCACCGGGAGCTTCGCCGGTTCGTGCGAACACGACGTAGTGGTCCGCGATCCCGCCATTGGAGATCCAGGTTTTGATTCCGTCGATCCGGACATGCGCGGGCCCGTCATTCGTAGCGGTCGTTGCAAGTGCGCTGACGTCGGACCCCGCTTCGGGTTCCGAGAGTGCAAACGCCGCGATATGACGTCCGTCCCGCACCGGCGGCAGATATTTGGCTTTTATCTTATCGCTGCCGAACAGCGATATCGAGCCGGTGCCGAGGCCCTGCATGGCGAAGGCAAAATCAGCGAGGCTGTCGTGCCATGAAAGAATCTCGCGAGCGGCGCACAGCGTGCGCACGTCGAGTTTTTCCGACAGCCCGCCGTATTTTGCCGGCACGACGGCTTTCAGCCAGCCCGCTTCGCCCAAGGCACGAACGAGGGAACGGCAGGAATGATCCACATTTGCGTGATCGATGTATTGGCCAACCTCCCGGTTGGCCCAGTCGGCGAGTGCCGGGCCAAATTGCCTGTGTGTCTCGCTGAAAAAAGGCCACGCAAGGTGGTCGAGCGGCGGCATCACCGATCTCCACCATTCAGGTTGAGCCCCATGTCGCGCAGCATAAAACGCTGGATTTTTCCGGTTGCGGTCTTGGGCAGACTGTCGACGAATTCGATCCAGCGCGGATATTTCCAAGGACCGATTGACCGCTTGACATGCACCTTGAGCTCTTCATAGAGCGCCCGCACCACATCGTCCTCTCTGTGATCCCTGAGAACGACAAATGCTTTTGGCTTGATCAGACCGTTGGCATCTTCGGCAGGCACGACCGCGGCCTCGAGAACCAGCGGGTGGCTAATCAATGCCTCCTCGACCTCGAACGGCGATACCCAAATGCCGCTGACCTTGAACATATCGTCGGTGCGGCCGCAATATGTGTACACGCCGTCCGGACGCCGCACATATTTGTCACCGGTGCGAGTCCACTCGCCGACAAACGTGCGGCGCGATTTCTCGCGCTGATTCCAGTAGCCGGCGGCGGACGATTCTCCGCGGACTAAAAGCTCGCCAATTTCATTGTCGGCGACGCCAGTTCCGTCCTCGTCAACCAGCCTGAGATCATAGCCGTCCACGGGAACGCCGGACGTGCCGTACTCCACGGCATTCGGAAGATTTGTCAGAAACAGATGCCCCATCTCGGTCGAGCCGACGCCGTTGACGATGTCGAGCCCAAATCGTTCCTTCCAGGATTTACCGACATGGGCTGGCAACGGCTCGCCGGCGGAAAAACAGATTCGCAGCCGACTGGAACTATTTTTGGGCTTGCATTCGGAATCGGCAAGGATCGCGGCATACAGCGTCGGCACTGCAAAAAACATCGTCGGCTGATAACCCCGCAGCATCTCGAACACGGTCTGCGGAGTTGGCCGCTCGGGGTAGAAGACCGACGTTGCTCCTACCCACATTGGACAGAAGATGGCGTTGCCCAAGCCATAGGAGAAAAACAACTTCGCGGCGGAAAACACCACGTCGTCCTCGCGATAGCCGATCCGGCGCTGGCCGGCGCTTTGCGCCATGACCATCGGGCTCGAGTGCACATGCATGGTACCTTTCGGCATTCCGGTGGTGCCGGACGAATAGAGCCAATAAGCGACATCGTCGGCGCAGGTTCTGGCCGGTGCCGAGCCTTCATTCTCGGCCGCTAAAAGCGCGTCGAGTCGCGGCACCGACGCGGGGCCACCGCCAACCACGACAATTGTCTTGAGGTTCGGCAGGTCGACCGCTGCCTCCTGAATGACCGGCAGCAGTGCGGTTGAAACAAAAACTGCCTTGGCTCGCGAATCCTCGAAAAGGTAGCGATATTGGTCGACCGTCAGCCGCGTGTTGATGAGAATCGGAACAATGCCTGCCCGGATCGCTCCCCAGAACAGTACGGGAAATTCGACAGTATCGAGCAAAACCAGCGCGATGCGGTTTTCTGGCTCGATGCCCAAGCGCACCAGCATTGGACCAATGCGCGCGGTCGCATCGCGCAACTCCCCGTACGTCAGATTGCGGGCAGGATCGATGAAAGCGGTCTTTGCGCCACGGCCTTCGGCGACGTTCCGATCCACAAAATCGACAGCGGCGTTGTAATCGCGAAGCGCCATTATTAGCCTCGCCCATAAACTGCTATCTTTTATCTTTTGCTTTGTACTTTCTAATTGCAGTCCGATCCTTGACTTCGGTCAAGAAGATGGCGCGGCAATCGCCGTGCACCACCTTGATTTTTGTCATGGCAATAAGACGCTAGAGGGCGCAATTGTTTACTTTAGGAGAGCTGAGATGTACGCACCGGGTCAGCAGCTGAAAAAACGTCTGCTGAGATTGAGGCTCAACGGGCGGTGGCGTGAAGACGCAGTTGCCGAAGGCGCGTTACTCGTCGACTATTTGCGCGACGTCGCCAATCTTACCGGCGTGAAGACCGGCTGTGACGGCGGCGAGTGCGGCGCGTGCACGGTCCTCGTCGACGGCCAGGCGGTGCCATCCTGCATAACGCTGGCGGTCCGCTGCAAAAACCGGAGCATCGAAACGATCGAAGGCATGGCCGTGCAGGGCCGGCTCGATCGGTTGCAGCAGGCGTTTCACGAAAAGCTCGGCACCCAGTGCGGGTTCTGCACGCCGGGGATGATCATGGCGGCCGAAGCGTTGTTGCGCCGAAATCCGACGCCCACGGACGACGAAATACGTAACGCTTTGTCCGGGAATCTTTGCCGGTGCACGGGCTATGTGAAAATCATCGAGTCGGTCAAGGCAGCCGCGGAGCCACTTCATGACTGCTGATCCGGTCGCAGACGCCAGACCTTCGCGCCGCGGCGTTCCGCTCATCGATGGCATAGAGAAGGTCACCGGTCGCGCACGTTATACCGCCGACCTCGATCACGCGGGGGCGCTTGTCGGAGCTATATTTCGCAGCCCGGCAAGCCACGCAGAAATCGTGCGACTGGACGTTTCCAGGGCGCGAGCGCTCGAGGGAGTCTTTGCGGTCGTTACGGGCGACGATTGCCCGCACACTTACGGTGTCCTACCGATTGCCATGAATGAATATCCAATGGCGCGCGAGCGGGTACGCTACCGCGGCGAGCCAATCGCCGCAGTGGCCGCCATTGATGCCGAAACCGCGGCGCACGCCATTCAGCTGATCGAATTGGAGCTGCGCACACTGCCGGCGTATTACACGTCAGAGGAAGCGCGTGTCCCAGGCGCGACGCTGCTGCACGACAATAAGCCCGGCAACCTCGAACGCGAAGTCCACCACGAATTCGGCGATTGGCAGCTGGGCTTCGCGACGGCGGATCTTGTTCGTGAGGAGAAGATCAGTTGTGCGGAGGTCAACCATGCTCAAATTGAACCGCACGCCTGCGTCATGGATTACGATCCGATAACTGGCCGGCTCACTGCCCAGAGCGTTTCCCAAGTCATTTATTACCTACACCTGATGCTCGCGCGATGCCTTGAGATGGATGAGTCGCGCATCCGTGTAGTGAAACCATTCGTTGGCGGCGGATTCGGCGCGCGCGTCGAAGTCCTCAATTTTGAAATCATCACGGCACTTCTCGCCCGCGCGGCCGGCGGGAAAGTGCTCATGCAATTGAGCCGAGAGGAAACATTTCTGACCCATCGCGCCCGCCCGCAGACCGACGTTACATTGCGGCTCGGAATGCGCCGTGATGGGAGGATGACTGCCTGCGCGTGCGAAGTGGTTCAGCGGGGCGGCGCGTACGCTGGATACGGCATTGTAACAATCCTCTATGCCGGCGCGCTATTGCAGGGCCTCTATGACATTCCGGCGGTTAAATACGATGGCTATCGGGTCTACGCCAATCTCCCGCCCTGCGGCGCGATGCGCGGGCACGGGGCGGTCGACATGCGTCACACGTTCGAATGTCTCGTCGATCGCATGGCGCGCGAACTCAAGCTCGATCCCTTCGCCGTGCGCCGCGCCAACTTATTGCAAGCGCCGACCCGCACATTGAACGATCTGGTCGTGAACAGCTACGGTCTCGGCGAGTGTCTCGACAAGGTCGAGCGGGCGAGCCGGTGGCATGAGCGCATCGGCCGCATGCCTCCGGGCAAAGGCCTCGGCATCGCCTGTTCCCATTACGTCAGCGGATCTGCCAAGCCGATCCATTTCACCGGCGAACCGCACGCGGTGGTACACCTCAAGCTGGATTTCGATGGCGGCATAACAGCGTTCACCGGCGCCGCCGATATCGGTCAGGGATCCTCCACCATGGTCGCGATCGCCGTCGCCGAGACGCTGGACATCTCGCTCAACCGTGTGCGGGTCATCGCCGGCGACACCGCAATCACGCCAAAGGACAACGGAGCCTATTCGTCGCGCATCACCTTCATGGTGGGCAACGCGGCGATCGACGCCGCGAAGAGGCTTAAGGCGGTGCTCGTCGCCGCGGCGGCCCGCAAGCTCGAGGCGCGCCCAGACGAGATCGAATGCATCGGCGAGATGTTCCGCGTCGGCGCGAGCTCTCAATCGACCTTGCCCTTCGCCGAAGTCGTCGCCGCGGCGCTGGTCGACGAGGGCGCTATCACCGTGAAGGGGTCTTTCACGTGCCCGCCGGAATTCCAGGGCGGAAAGCACCGGGGCGGCGCGGTCGGCTCCACCATGGGCTTCAGCTACGCCGCTCAGGTGGTCGAAGTGACCGTCGACGAGGCGACCGGCCTGGTGACAATCGACAAGGTGTGGGCTGCGCTGGATTGCGGCCACGCGATCAATCCACTCGCGGTGGTGGGACAGATCGAGGGATCGATTTGGATGGGGATGGGACAAGCTCTATGCGAAGAGACTCGTTATCTCGAAGGTTTGCCGGCCCATGCGAGTTTCCTTGAGTATCGCATGCCGACAATCGCGGAATCTCCGCCGATCGAGGTTTATATCGTCGAAAGCCATGATCCATACGGGCCATTTGGCGCCAAGGAAGCGAGCGAAGGCGCATTGCCCGGTTTCCCACCAGCCATGGTCAATGCGATCGCCAACGCCATCGGCATCGATTTCAACGAACTGCCCGTGACGCCGGATCGAGTCGTGGAAGCGCTCATCCATCGCCGGCGGCAGGCGAAGCTTGCCCGCATCTCGAAGGCCGTATCATGAACGTGCCGCTGTCCGAGTTCCGTCTTGCCCAGCCGGGCACCGTCAAACAGGCGATTGCTGCGCGTCTTACGCATCCCGGCAGCCGCTTCATCGCGGGCGGGACCGACCTTCTGGTAAACATGCGGCGTGGCATTAGCAGCCCGGATTTGCTGGTCGATCTTTCCGGCATTGAGGAACTAACCGAGTTCAAGACCAACGAACGCGGCGTAATGATCGGTGCGGGTGTGACCATCGCCGCTCTTGCCCGCAACACGGCGATCGCCAGCCAATATCGGGCACTCGCGCAAGCCGCCGAGACGATCGCCGGGCCCGGTCACCGCAACATGGGGACGGTTGGCGGCAATTTGTGCATCGATACCCGCTGCATTTATTACAATCAAAGCGAATGGTGGCGGAACGCCAACGCATATTGTCTCAAGAATCGTGGGGATGTTTGTCATGTTGCCCCACAGGGACAGCGCTGTCACGCCGCCTACAGTGGCGATCTTGCACCCGCTTTGCTCGTTCTTGGCGCCGAAATCGACATCGTCGGCGCGCAAGGCCATCGCCGCATTCCTCTGGGCGAGCTCTATGTGGAAGACGGCAAGGCCCATCTCGCTTTGGCCGACGGCGAACTCATCGTGGCCGTCCATTTGCCTGCAGAGCCGCCTTCGTCGGCTTATGCAAAAGTGCGGGTGCGGGGGGCCATTGATTTTCCATTGGCGGGCGTAGCGGTTGCGTTCGCGGCAACCGGTACCAGCGTCGGTTCGCTCCGCATCGCGCTGACAGGCACGAATTCCCGGCCGTTCCTTCTCGCCGGGATGGACGCCTTTGCCGGGCGATCAATGGACGAAAAACTGCTGCAAGAGATTGATCGGCTTGTGCAGAAGCAAGTCCAACCCATGCGAACCACGATCGCATCCGCCAATTATCGCCGGGTCGCGGCCGCTGCGCTTGCCCAGCGTCTGACCGCAACGCTATTCGCCGAATGCACGGCTTGAACCTGTTTCAGGCACTTCAACCCGCATTTCCCGGAGGACGCATTGATTTGCGCAACGCTCACGCCGATTCAGATATAGGCATCCGAACCCTATCCTGGATCGATCGCGGCGGTGATGGCGAACCTGGCGGCTGACAAAGGACAAAGTTGTCAAACTCGATTTCGACCGCGGCCTCTTGCTCAGTTCGACGGGCCCAAGGTCGCCTCCGATGCCGGATTGTTAGAGCGGATTCCGGTTTAGGCGAACTGAGGTTCACGTTTAACTCTTTAGGCGGGAATGACGGCGGTCGCTTCCAGCTCGATCTTTGCCGGGGTATCGAGAAGATCGGCAACAAAAATCATGCTCATCGCGGGGAAATAGCTTCCCATCAGCGATTTCCAGATGCGCCCGAGGTCTCGCCGGCCCGCAAGATAGGCGGGCTTGTCGATACAGAATGCCGTTAGTCGGCAAATGTGGCTCGGCAGCCCACCTGCCTGCGCGAGAACGGCCAATACATTTTTGAGCGCCTGCTCGAATTGCGGAACGAGTTCCTCGCTCTGGAAATGCTGATTGGCATCCCAGCCAACCTGCCCGGCAATAAACACAATGCGGCCCGCCGTCACACTGATGCCGTTGGCATAGCCGATCGGCGGCAGCCAGGCGGGCGGATGAAGAATTTGCAATGACATTTGGAGGCCCCTGTAGTGACAGCACGTAGCTTGGCGTCAGCGTACCGATCGCAATGTGTCGCGCACCGCGCTGCGATCGTCGGCCGCGAGTTGACGCAGCTTGGCAACATCATTGACGATGACGTGAGAGGCATCGACCACGACGCCGATGGCTCGCAATCTCGCAAAGGCACGAGATAACGACTCCGGAGTCAAACCAAGTCGGCCCGCGATCAGAATTTTATCATAAGGCAGCGCGAGCGCACAATGACCATGCTCTGCCAGTGACAGCGAGGCGAGAAACTCGGCGACCCGCTGCACTCCGCTGTGCCCCTTGAGCTGTTCAACCTGTTGAACGAGATAATGCATGTGCTGGGAGATCGATGCGATCATCGCCAATGCAATATCGGGACTGTCACGAATGCACCGGACAAGATGATCGGCGGGGATACGTGCGACGCGCGCTTCGCTTACTGCCTCTGCGGTCGCGATATAACGGTTCCCTGTGAATGCAACCGCCTCGGCGAAGCTGTCGCCTTTTGTCATAATTTCAATGACGGTTTCGTCGCCGGACGGAGTGCTGCGATAAAGTTTCACCCATCCGTCAATCACGATAAAAAATGCGGTCGCCGGGTCGTCCTGTCGCATTATCCACTCGTGCGGTCTCAACATAAGCGCTGTCGCGGGCGCGATGATATGCTGAACTGTCTCTGATTTGAGTCCTCGAAAAACCGCGACGCGCGTAATGATTTGCAGATCGCCGGCCGTCAGTCTTGAGGACATTGCAAAAGCCTCAAATTAAACCACCCTCACTCATGGAGCGGATCGCTCGGGCCGCCTTGATTTCAATCAAAATATCGCCGGGGGCGTCACTTATGTATGCTGCAGTGCACACTGACGGTGCGAGCGAAGCCATCGGCACCGTCGGCCGCAATTCGCTAAATTGCTCCCGAAATGAAACGGTTATTGCTCCTCAAAGCCGCGGCTGATTCCGCTGCTGCGCTTTTGGACGCCGACCGCGGCTTATCCCGCGGCGGTCGACGAGCTTACGCATCGTCGCAATGGTGATCGATCCGAGGGTCGCGCGCGCGATATCGTCGATTTCATTGAGAACTCCGCGCAGGGCTTGGCCCTCAGGCGTTGCATCGGTAGCCCCAGCGTCCTGCTCAACGGAGTTCAGGTTTTCGAACAGTTGGACCACGTCCAGCAGCGTTGTACGCCGAGCATTGCCGGCGAATTGATAACCGCCACCCGCGCCACGAACCGAACGGACCAGGCCGGCACGGCCCATGACATGCATGACTTTCGCCAAGTGGTGGCTGGAGACGCCATACTTCTCGCCAATTTCGGCGACGGAAAGCCGACGGCCTTCGCGCGCGGCGAGTTCCAGAACCGCGAAGATGGCAAGCCCAGTCGAAATCTGCAGCCTCATGACATCGCCATCCGTATGCCGCTCCCGCCGAGATCCTGATTGCCGCGCTGCCGGTTCAATCGAGGTCCTTCTCGAGCTGGATGTAGGGCCCAGCCATCATTCCTTCGCTACGGAAAAACAGCAAAGGAAGCCGGCCGTCCCTCGCGACCATTGTTCGCATCTTACCGACGCCCGCTTTCTTGAACTCACCCGAAATCGCATCGAGCAACGCGCTGCCAATACCATGCAAACGCGCTTCTGGTTCAACCGACAACGCAAATACCCAGCCGCAGGGTGTTGAGCCGAATTCCCAGGCGCGTATCTCGCCGATGATAAAGCCGACCACGCTCGAAACCGGCCGATCCTTGCGATTCTCGGCAACCAGGAAGAACCGCTCGTGCAGCCGTTTTTTGCCGTAACGACGGAAAACATCGCTCCAGTATTCCGCCTTGGGGAGTTTAGTCACCCGGGTATCGAGCGCGATCACCTGCGGGATGTCGGCCGGTTGCACGCGCCGGACCAGTACGGCCGCGTCGGCCGTCGCTGCTCGCGTCTTCATATCCGTCGCCAACGAATCCATCCTTTTCAC
Source organism: Xanthobacteraceae bacterium (assembly GCA_049517455.1). Classification (GTDB taxonomy): domain Bacteria; phylum Pseudomonadota; class Alphaproteobacteria; order Rhizobiales; family Xanthobacteraceae; genus BOG-931. The sequence continues at coordinate 8,248 of JBEKSB010000038.1, read as the reverse complement.
TTTAGACACCATAGTGCCTAATTAAGCATTGTGGTACCGATTTATAGATACTGACACTTACGCGACTCGCTCAAGCAGCAGAGGATTGCCGAGCATGACGGACGGCCAATGCGGTGCAGATGCCCCGGCTGCCGCCGGTGACAATGACTGGTGATCGCAAAATTTAAAGGGCGGCTGACAGGCAATTCGATTAAACCAGCATTGACGCAGACCTTAGACGAGGGATTGGTTGAAACACAGCTGTTGCGAAGGACGGAACCCATTGCGATCGAGATAGGCGAGCAGATCGTGGTCCTGCCAATCGACTTCGGTGCGCACCTTCTCGACGCGTAGCGTGCCGAGGTTAGCCAATAATTGCGACACCAAAGCGTGACCGACGCCGCGATTCTGGTAGTCCGGATCGACACCAATCGTATCGAGGACCGCCGTGGTTTCGATCCGGCCAAATTCGCCCAGGTCGACGCGGGCCATAATGAAACCGACCGGCACGGAATCGAGATCGGCAACGAGCGAGACGCGCACATCCGATTCGGTCAGCGCGTCAGCCAGCTTGCGCTGGAAATATTCGGAACGGTCGCGGCCGGTAATCCGGCGATCGATAGCCACCAGCGCACGCAGATCGCCTTCGGCCAGCGAACGCACCGGTATCCGGTCGCGCGCGAGCGGCCCGAAATCCGCGGCAGGCTGTCCGCTGTAATTGACCTCCGCAGCTTCCCCCACGTGTCGCGGGATGGTGATACCGGCGCGTCGAGCCATTGCCGTCACTCCTTGTCTCGTCGTCACTCGTCCTCGACGGGTTCCGCCAGCGGAGTCAGAACCGAGCGTTCCAGGATCAGGCGCGGCGCCAGCCCAAAGCCGGACGCATCGAAGAATCGGAGCAAAACATGGTTGGTCCAATCGGCCTGTGATTGCACGGACTGCACCCCCTTCCGACGCAAGACTTCGGTGAGGCCGTTCATCAATGCACGGCCAACGCCGCGGTCCTGGCTGCCACGCTCGACGCCGAACGCGTCGAGCGTGGCCATGGCCTGCTCACGGCCGAATTCCCCACGCAGGATACGGGCGAAGGCAAAGCCGACCAGCACACCGGCTCGGGTGACGCCAACATGCACGAAATCTTCCCGGTGCTGTTCGGCATGGGCCAGGCGCTTCTCGAAGAAACGGCGGCGCGGCTCACCCACGTGAGCCGAATCGATGCCAATGACGCGTTCGAGATCGGTCGAAAGTAACGGGCGGACATTGTTGTCCTTAGTCGCGGCAGCATTGCTCATGCAATAGCCTCACATATGCTCGACGTATTTCTCGTAAAGCTGCATTTCCTTTTCAGGATCCATCAAGTCGTCCAGCATCGGCAGTAGTGCCATGTCTTCTTTCCGGGCATGCGGCACCAGACAATCGTTCAGTTGCTGTCCGAGCCGACGGAATTCGACCCAGCGCGCCGCATCGAAGCCTTGCGCGCGGACCTCGCCGATGAGCTTGACCAACGCGGCGCCGATCGGGCGGATAATGCCGTGCTCGTAAGTCAAATGCGCGCCGATGCCCTGATTGCCTGCTTCGCCGAGGTAGGAGAACAGCTCGGCCTCTTCGAAGGCGAAATGATGCTCGACCTCGCCTGGCAGTTCGGCGGCGAGATCACTCAAAAGCTTCGCCACCGTCAGATCTTTCGCGTCGGGAGCGCTGTCCCGGTGTCGCGCAATGGTCTGCGCCAGCCGCTCCATCAGGGCGATCACGGCGGCGTGCTCCTCGTGCAGCTTCTGGCAGACGCGGTTATGGAAGTTCATGGCTTAGCCGTGCAACTGCTCGTATTTGGCGAGCAGATCCTCTTTCGTTTCGTTCCAATCCGGATTTGGCTCGATGCAATTCGCCGGACAGACCAGCTTGCATTGCGGCTCATCCTCGGCGCCCACGCACTCAGTGCATTTCAACGGATCGATGACGTACATCGGATTGCCGGCGGTGATGGCCTTGTTCGGGCACACCGGCTCGCAGGCATCGCAGGCCGTGCAGGTTTCGGTAATCATCAGCGCCATAGCGTAGACTCCTTACGTTCTTATGCTGCCTTGGGCACCCGGCTGGCAGTGGCAAGTTTTTCAAATCGAAACGCGCCCCACAACGCAGCACCGATCGCCCCGGCATAAATCGAATCGGGATGGCTACGAACCGCGATCTTCATGTCCTTGATGTGCGAGATATCCTCTTCGATGGCGGCGACCAGCCCTTTGTCGAGGGCAAGCCCGCCCGTCACCATCACCGCGCCATCGACCACCCCGATCGATTTCAGCAGCTTGGATAGCCGGGCCGCCATCGAAAGGTGGATGCCCCTCAGGATATTCGGCGTCGAAATGCCGCGCGAAACCATGTTGATCACGTCGGTCTCCGCAAGCACGGCGCAAATGCTGCTCACCACCTCGGGATTATCGCCTTGCCGCGAAAGCGATCCGATCTCCTCCTGCGCGATACCGAGATAGCGGGCGATGTTCTCGAGGAATTGCCCGGAGCCCGATGCGCACTGACTCGTCATCTTGTAGCTGAGGACCTTGCCGCGCCCGTCGATCTGGATCGCCCGGCCGTGCAGGGCACCGATATCGAGCGCCGCCCGCGATTCCGGATCGAGATAGATGGCGCCGCGCGCATGGGTCGTCATCGAGTAGAAATGACCGGTGTGGAACGGCACGCTTTCGCCTTCGCCCGTAGTCGCGACATAATTGATATCCTCCGGACGAAGCTTTGCGTCTTCGAGCACGGCGTCATAGGCGACGCGGGCCAATTCCATGGGATCGCGTTGCCGGATGCGCATCACGTAGCGCGACAACCAGCTCTCCTCGCCGTTCTCGACCTTGAACAGCGCCGCCTTGATGGTGCTGGTGCCGATGTCGATTCCCGCTGTGATGGTCATTATTCGCTCCCGTCCGCTTGCCCCAAATGCGCCCGGCGCGCGAACTCCGCCGCGCCGAGTGCGCCGGTATAGATCGAGTCCGGATTGATGTTGATCGTGACCTCTCCGTAATTCTCTTTGATGACCTTCTTTAGCTCGCGCACCGCAGCTTCGTTTTTGGCCACCCCGCCGGTAAAAGTGAACTGGTCGGTAACGCCGCCCGAGCGTGAAATGATCGAGATCGCGCGCAATATGATGGCACGGTGCAGTCCGGCCAGAATATCTTCGCGCTTTTCTCCAAGCGAAAGCCGGTCACGCAACTCGGCGCCGGCGAACACGGTGCAGGTCGAGTTGATGCGCGCCGGCTTATCCGACTTCATGGCCATGGGACCCAATTCGTGCAGGCCCATGTTCATCTCGTCGGCAATGTAGCCAAGATAGCGCCCGCATCCCGCCGCACAGCGGTCGTTCATCTGGAAGTTCGCAACGATGCCGTTCTCGTCGATCTGAATGCCCTTGGTATCCTGACCGCCGATGTCGAGAACAGTGCGCGTCTGCGGATACATCAGGTGGGCACCTAAGCCGTGGCACAGAATTTCCGAACGGATATGCTCCTTGGAGAACGGTAGCGTCACCCGGCCATAGCCGGTGCCGACGAGGTAGGTTTCCTCCAGATTGACCGCAAGCGCGTTTTCGATCATTTGCTGGATGTCGGCTGCCGCCGATTTCACCGATGGCTCCGTTTTCAGCACACGCCCGAGCGCCCGGCGGAATTTGTCACTCAGCTCGCCCGCCGGCGGCCGGTTCTCTACCTCGATAATCGATTTGTCGTAGACGTTGAGAAGCAGATCGTAGGGAAGGTTTGCCGCACGCGCGACCTCTTCGGCATGGGTATGGTAGCGCGATCCGGCGATATCGCGGAAGAAGTCCGATTTGCGCTTGGCGCCGGGAGCATAAAGTTCGGGCGCCTCCTCGCGCAACCGCCGGAACACCTCGCCGAGCGAATCCTTCACACCGGACTCGACCTTGGCGAAGCGCTCGCCTTGGATTTGGCCAATGCAAGTCTGCTCGAGATCGTCGAGCTGTTCGAGAAACTGCTCGAGGCGAAAGGCTCGCTCCAGCACGCCGAGGAACGTGTCGAGTTCGATTAGCCCGTGGGCGTCGGTCAATGCCCGGCGGAACAGCGTGAATTGCCCGTCGACGTACGCTTCCTGACCCGCCACGCGCGCGGCAGTCGCGTAATTCGAGCGCGAATTGGTGATGCCGCGCCCGATCACTTTGCGGTCCTCGTCGAGGAGGACAGCCTTGGTCGTCGTCGAGCCAAGGTCGATGCCGACGAAAGTCTTCATGCTTGCCTCCTCAAGCCGCCACGTCCACGCCGGCACGCTTCTGATCGATCATCTGGAAATAGCTCTCCAGACGATTTTTGATGTTAGCAGCCGAGAAATAGCGCGGATCGACTAGGTCGGATTCCACAAACGCGGCCGGCTTGCCGGTGCGCTTCTCGACCTCGCGCATCATCAGCAATTGCCCAGCCGAGAAGCTGTTACAGCTCTTGATCGAGTTGATCAGCAGGCCATCCGCTTCGTATTCGTTGATGTAGTTGACCAGCATGTCGATGCGCATCGGCAGGCTGCGGTTGGTGTAGACGCCGAGGCAATATTCGGCCAGCGTCTCCAACGGTTTGCTTGGGTCATGGCGGAAGCCGAAATCGTAGACGCCGCCGACTTTGGTGTAGCTCGAAGCGACGACAACCGCGCCTTCGTCGTAGAACATCTTCCAGAACTGGCGGAAGCTGGTGTAATTGGGCGGTCCCTCAACGACCAGGCGGTATTTCTCCTTGCCCATGTCGCCATCGGGCGTGACCGGCCCTTGGCCTTTGGCCAGCCGATCTTCGACTTCCTCGCGCAGAAACCGGTAATAATCGATCGCGTCTTGCGTGCCGCGGAAGGCGCCGAAGATCGGCCCGATGTAATAGATGCCGCCGAAATAGGCGTCGATCGGCGACGGTTTGGTCTTGGCGCTTTGCAGCACGCGGACCAGATCGTCCTCGGCCTTGGTCGACTTCTTCAGGAATTCGCGCAGGCGGTCGATGTCGAACTTGACCCCGGACACGCGCTCGAGCGTTGGGATGACCTCTTCCTTGAGCTGCTTCACCATGTACTCGACCATGTTTTTGGTGATCTTGCCGTCGCCCATGTAAGGCGTGTGCAACATGATCGTTTCGCACTTGTACTGTTCGCGCAGAAGTTCGAACCACTTCATGAAGGTGAAGCAGCCGGTATAGGAAAGCAGCAGCACATCGGGATTGGGAAACTTCTTGCCGTTGGGCGCGAGATTGCCTTTGGCCATCATGCCGATGTCCGACTTCACATAGGTGCAAACGTCCTCCGAATGGCCGAGTTTTTCCGCTTCGAGCACGTAACTGCCGCTCGTGCGCCGCAGCCCGTTCTGGATGGCGTTGACTTCCGGCAGATTGTTCAGGAGGTCGAAGCACATGATCAGCTCGTTGAGATTGCCGGGCACGAAAGTGGCGGCCACCTTGTCCCCGGTCTCGGCCGCGCTGGTCAGGCGATCGTAATGCGAGGCCATCATCTCCTTCTGCTTCACCATGGAAGCATCCTTGACGGCCTCCCGCACTGGGGCCCTGGAGGTGACAATCTTTGTCTGCGTCGTCATGCTGCGCTCCAAAGTTTGATCGAATCGGCGAACGTGCCGGCCTGCTCCCTGATCGGCTGCATCTGGCCGGAGTTTTCGGCGTACTTGAATGCGATGTACGGGATGCCGGCTTCCTTGAGCACGTGCTGCAGCATCGGCCGCTCGAGCAACGCCGGATCGCAGAAGCTCGGCGCAGCGAAAATCACACCTTCCGCCGCGGTGCGTTTAACCGCACGCACGAGATGCTGGCCCTTTTCCTTCTGATTGGGTTCGTACTTCGCCGCCGTCGACTCAGAATGATGCAGGAAAGCAAGCGAGAGATTCTGCAGCGGATCGCCCTCGATCCCGACGTCGCCGGTGAGCCAGCGGGTGACCAGCAGAAGATCGTCGTCCACCACATAGCAGCCGGAAAGCTCGAGCGATTTGATCAGGTTGAGCGGCGGCTGCTCGCAGAACATTCCGGTTAGAACGACGCGGCAATTGTCGCGCATTGGCCGCTCTTCGGCGCGCGCCGCGGCAAGATAATCGCGCAGCATGATGGTATGCTCCTCCACCGGGAGCACGAGGCCGGCGCGCACCATCAGATAGACCTCGGCGGCGGGCGCCTGCCACGGCCGCTCCGCCCGGAAGTCGTAGAGATCGCGCACCAATCGGCGGTTCTCGTTGTAAACCGCGATCGAATGCCGAAGTTCGTCGTCGGTTATCGGCTGGCCGCGAAGCTCGCCGAGATCTTGCCTGAGCTCGGCCAGCTCGTTGATGTAGAAATTCCCGCCGATATCCTCCCGATAGTTCTGCGGCACGTCGAAATAATGGGAATAGACGTGGGGGAACATCATCTTCCACATGCCGGAAAGATTGCGGATCACGTCGCAGATTGACGGGAATAGCATGCCGTCGACGAAATCGATGCGGCCGGACACGCCCAGCTCGATGGTTGAGCGCGGAATGCGGCAGATATAGCTTTGGTAATACGCGTCGCCGTGGATGACTTCGAGCTGATCACCGCCGCCGACGATACCGAGTGGCAGCATGCCGGCGGCGTGAATGATTTCGCGCGGTACGTAGATCGGCATGTAGCCGATCACCTTGCGGCCGGGCTTCGCGGCTTTCCATTCGCGCGCGGACGTGAAGGACAAATCCTCGAACAGCGCGCTCGCGCGCGCGACGATTTCGGCCGCGGCCGAAGGATTCAACGATGTTGCCATTGCGGCGACCTCTTCGCGATAAAAGCTTCGAGACCTGCCACCGCGTCATGGGTGGCCATGAGTTCGTCGAGATAAAGCCGCTCAACGGTGCGGAGCTTTTCCCTGACGCGCGCGACGTAGTCGAGCCGCGCCGCCTTCACTGCGAGCCGTAATGAGCTCGCGCTTTTCGGCTTCAGATGTTCCTCGAAATAGGCGAGCGCGGCACGTTCGGGATCGGCGGCCGCTTCATGCGCGATACCGATGGCTGCCGCTTGAGCCCCGGTGATGCTGCGGCCCGACACCAGCAGATCGAACGCGCGCTGCGGGCCAACCAATTCCGGCAACAAACAGGAGGCGGCCGGCGCGAACACACCAAGCTTCATTTCCGGCTGGCCGAGATTCGCTTCCGGGGTGACAAACATAAGATGACCGGCAAGGGCGAGTTCCAGCCCGCCACCGAGGCATTGGCCGCGCACCGCCACCAGCAGCGGCACCGGCGACTCGACCATGCGCAGGACCAAGCGATGCAGTCCCGCCAGCATAGCGGTGCATTGACTTGGCAGATGTTCTTCAACGCTAGCACCGAAACTGAAATGCGGGCCCTCGGCATCGATCAGCGCCGCGCCGAGCTGACGATTGCCGAGATGCTCCAGGGCCTGGTCGAGCGCCGCGATCATGGCGGCATCGACAAGATTGGCCTTCGGACGGTTCAGCCGCAGCCGCAGCAAACGACCATCCGCCTCAGACCAGATCTTGACCGGCTGAGTCACGGCTATGACCTCGCCCGCGGCATGATGCTTTCGGTGAGTTCATCGCTCCATGGCGTGTTGACGGCGAGCGCCCGGCGCAGCGCCACGAAATCGACTTCCCGCCCGGTCTCCCGAGTGCCTTCGTTGAAGGCGCGGAAGCCGGCGCGCGCTTCCGTCATCATGTTGAGCGCCAGCCAGTCGCGCGCGTTTTCCTTGTTGGCGTTCCACGCGTTGAGCTTCGGCTTGCGCAGTTCCTCGACCGTCTTGGTCGTGCAATCGGGGAAAGTGTAGAGCAGCTTGGTGCACAGCGCTTCGACCCGTTCATCGAGCAGGCTGAGGTCGATGGTGCCGCGTTTCAACAGCGCCTGACCTTCGGCGGCCGCCGCGCCCGTCTTGGGCTCACCGTGGACGATACGCCCATACTCATCGAGGTAACGATCAGTGCAAACCATCGGGTTCGCGACAAAGCTACCGTCAACTTTCAGCGCCGGCACGATTTCGCTGATAATGCCGAGACGATAGGCCTTGTGCGCCGAGAAGGGTTCGCAAAGCAGGCCCGAAACCATCGCCTGTTCGCAGCCTATCATGTAGGGGAGGAAGTCGGTCGCCCCGCCAATCGGAGCCGAGCCGTGCTTGGGCCCGGCCTGACCGAAGCGAGCAAGGTCCTGCGCAATCGAGAAATCGCAGGCCATGCCGATTTCTTGGCCGCCGCCGATGCGCATGCCATTCACGCGGCAAATCACCGGTTTGTCGCAGCCAATGATCGCCGAAACCATATCATT
>JBEKSB010000037.1:0-24274 GCA_049517455.1 Xanthobacteraceae bacterium | reverse complement strand
GAACTCCTGGTGCCGCCCGATCAGCTCAAGAAGATGTACGTGCTGCGCCGCATCCTCAATCCGATGGGCACAATGGACGCCATCGACTTCCTGCTCGACAAGCTGCGGAACACCAAGAACAATGGCGAGTTCTTCGACTCGATGAATACGTAAGGTCTGCCCGTTCCGGCGCTTAGGTTTTTCGTACCATCTCAACGGCGCGAATGAGGCTTGCTGGATCGGTCACCGGGAGCGAGCAGGTCTCCCCGACACAGATGAAGGCTTGAGGCTCGGCCGCCGCTTGGATGTATTGCAGCGCCGGGTAGGACGGCGGCAGCGCGGCCGCTGAGCGGGCGTGGAATACGACCCGGTCGAGCGACGGGATTGCGCGTGCCGCGGCTAACAGCGCGTCGGCGCGGGCTCCCTGCCCGATCACGACGATCTCGGCGGCGCGTAGCCGCAGATCGATGGCGTTGAGAATCGCCATATGCATGTAAAGATTCTGGACCGTTCGCGGTGCGATGGCAGCGATGAGGCGGTCGGCCTTTTGCCGCCAGCGATCGTCGCTCGCGAGCAGCGCCAGCCGGATGAGATTTTGCGCGGCGACCGCGTTGTGGTTCGGCGTGGCCTCGTCGGCAGTCGAGCCTGGGCGGATAACAAGACCTTCGGCATCGGCGGCGGTGAGATAGTACGTTCCGGTTTCGGAATTGGCATAGTCGCGATCGAGCGCGTGCTGCCACGCCAGCGCCTGGTCGAGATAGTTTTGCCCACCGGTCGCCTCGTAGAGGGCGAGCGCCCCGCGAATCATCGCCGCGAAATCCGACGCGAGACCGGGAAACTTGAGCTGGCCTTCGCGCCACGAATGGCCAAGCCTGTCGCTGCGCGTCATTGCGCGAACGATAAAGGCAAAGGCGCGTTCGGCCATCGCGAGCCATGACGGTTCGGCGAACAACAGGCTCGCGTTGGCGAGCGCCGCGATCATCAGTCCGTTCCAATCGGCCAGCACCTTGTCGTCTAGACCCGGGCGCACGCGGGTGGTGCGGACGGCGAGAAGCTTTGCGCGGAGCGCCGCGAGACGCGCCTCGTCGTTCTCGGTGCGCGGCATTGGTTTGAGGCGATTGAGAATGTTGCGGCCTTCGAAATTGCCTTTTGGCGTCACGTCGTAGTGGCGCGCGAAGAACTCGCCGTCCTCGATGCCGAGTTCTTTGATCGCCGCCTCATACGACCAGACATAGAACTTCCCCTCCTCGCCTTCGGAATCTGCATCGAGCGAAGCCGAGAACGCGCCCTCTGCCGTCGTCATCTCGCGCGCAAGCCATACGACCGTCTCCCGGGCACGCTGCCGGTACAGCGGCTTGCCAGTGCGCAGATGGGCGATCGCAAGCAACTCGAGGAGCTGGGCGTTGTCGTAGAGCATTTTCTCGAAATGCGGGACTAGCCAGCGCTCATCGACCGAATAGCGGGAAAATCCACCGCCGAGATGATCGTAAATGCCGCCCTCGCAGATGTGGTGCAGCGTGACGTCGACGGCCGCGAAATAACGCGCCTCTCCGGTACGCAGCCCCGCACGCCACAACAGCTCGAACAATGCCGCTTGCGGAAATTTTGGCGCGCCGCGCGTGCCGCCGTTGACTGGATCAATGATGCCGCCAAGCTGAAGCGCGGCGTTGTCGAGTTCGGCCGTGCCGATGGTGACGATGCCCGGTTGCCGCGCGGTCGCGGCGAGGCGTTCCATCAGCGCTGCGCGATTGTTCTCGATCTTCTGCGGCTCGTCGCGAAATAGCCTTGCGATTTCATGCAGCACGTCGACGAAGGCCGGTTTTCCGTAACGCGACGAATTCGGAAAATACGTGCCGCCCCAGATCGGTTCGCCTTCGGGTGTGAGAAACATGGTGAGCGGCCAGCCGCCCTGCTCGCCGAGATGATGCAGCGCCGCCATATAGATCTGATCGATGTCGGGGCGCTCCTCGCGATCGACCTTGATGTTGACGAACAGCTCATTCATCACGCGCGCGGTATCATCGTCCTCGAAACTCTCGTGAGCCATCACGTGGCACCAGTGACAGGCGGCATAGCCGACAGAAAGCAGGATCGGTTTTCCGCTCCGCTTGGCTTCTGCGAGTGCCTCCGGGCCCCAAGGCCACCAGTCGACGGGATTGCTCTTGTGCTGGAGAAGATAGGGACTGGTTTCGCGCCCCAGCCGGTTCTCATGTTGTAAGGAGGTTGTGGCGGTCATGATCTATACCCAGCGGAACTGCGCGATTACCAAGGCCGTGCATCCTTACAACGTTTGTCGATCGATGGCAGTTGCCCCGCGATGTGCTTCTGTCAGATGGTCAAATGGATCGGCTTGCGTGGAGAGACGATAGTGGCGCGTGTGCTCGTGGCTTCCGCGGTCGTTATGCACTTGGCCCACGGCACGGGTTTATGGCCGATAGCTGCGCCTATTCCGATACAGCACGAGAGACCTGCCGGGATACAGACGGCGGAGGAGTCCATTGGCACGGCGACGATGGAAGCCGATGGCACCCTTGAGCTGCGACTTATCGCTAGAGGGCCAGGCGGACTGCGCGGCGAGGGATTTCTGCGCTATCCCCCGTCCGATCCGAAGTACAAGGAAATACTCGATCACGTTGGACCGCTGAAACCAGGCGAGACGCGGTCCGTTGCGCCGTGGCCTGATTGATCGGCGTGATCAAGCGACAGCTGCCAAAGCATGTGAAAAACGATCGTCCCACCATCTTCGCGCTTTCCTCCGGCCGGCCGCCGGCGGCGATTGCGGTTGTTCGCATCTGCGGCCCGAATACGCGGCTTGCGCTGGGGCGTCTCATCGGCCGCATTCCACCTCCGCGGCGTGCGGCGCTCGCGCGCGTTCGCGAGCCGGCGAGCGGTGAAATCATCGACGAAGCGCTGGCGCTTTGGTTTCCGAGCCCGCACAGCGAGACCGGCGAAGACATGGCCGAGCTGCAGCTTCATGGCGGTCATGCGGTCATCGCTGCCGTACTCGGTGCGTTGGGCACACTTGAAGGCTGCCGGCTGGCCGAGCCCGGTGAATTCACGCGCCGGGCTTTCGATAACGGGCGGCTCGATCTGACGGAAGTAGAGGGCTTAGCCGATCTGATCGCGGCCGAAACCCCGGCGCAACGCCGGCAGGCATTTCGCCAGCTCAAGGGATTGATCGGCGATTATGCCGAGGCCTGGCGGCGGGAAATCATTGAAGCGCTGGCGCTGGTCGAGGCGGGGATCGATTTTTCCGACGAGGCTGATGTCCCCGAAGGTCTTCTCGTTCCCGCGCTTTATGCTGCGCAGCAATTGCGCAGCAAAATTGAAGCAACGCTGGCTGACGGCGGGCGTGGCGAGCGGCTGCGGGAGGGCCTTGTCGTCGCCATTGCCGGGCCGCCGAATGCCGGAAAATCGACGCTGCTCAATCGGCTCGCCCGGCGCGAAGCCGCGATCGTATCGCCTTATCCGGGTACCACGCGGGACGTGATTGAGGTGCACCTCAATCTCGATGGATATCCAGTGACGCTGCTCGATACTGCCGGCATCCGTGACAGCGATGATCCAGTGGAGCAGGAGGGTGTGCGCCGCGCGCTGAACCGGGCGGCAGAGGCCGATCTGGTGTTGTGGGTCAGTGACGCATCGGCCACTGGCATAGCCCCCGATAAGCATGTCGAAAATTGTTTTAAATCAGCTACTTGGACGGTAAAAAATAAATCCGATTTGCTTGTGGATAAGCTGTGGATAAATTGTGAATCACCATCCAGTACTTCGGAACGGACATTCGCGATTTCCGCCACCACTGGCGCCGGAATGGAGGCGCTTCTCGAGGCGCTGTCGGCTTACGCCCGAGACTATTTTTCGGCGGTGGAGACCCCCCTTGTTACGCGCTCGCGTCACCGCCAGGCGCTTGAGCGAACCGTTTCGCAGCTCGATCGCGCGTTGGCTCAAGGAGCTTCCGGAAGCGAGGAACTGATCGCGGAAGAATTGAGGTCGGCCGCAGTGACGCTTGGCCGGCTTACCGGCCGCGTTGACGTCGAAGATATCCTGGACGTTATTTTTCGCGATTTCTGTATTGGTAAATAGATCGTTAACGACCGCAAGAGCATGTTTCACGTGAAACAATCCTCAACGCGCGAAGGGTTTTGACGCGCCATTCGGGTTTGTCTAGAACCCGTTCGCCTCCCAGGAGAAATTGTGGTGGACGCACGTTTCGATGTGATCGTCGTTGGGGGCGGCCACGCGGGTTGCGAGGCCGCCGCTGCTGCCGGGCGGATGGGGGCCAAAACGGCATTGGTGACCCATCGGTTTTCCACCGTCGGCGCGATGTCCTGCAATCCCTCAATCGGTGGACTCGGTAAAGGCCATTTGGTTCGCGAGATCGACGCCCTCGACGGCCTGATGGGCCGGGTGGCGGATGCTGCCGGCATTCAGTTTCGGCTCCTCAATCGCCGCAAGGGCCCGGCTGTGCGCGGTCCGCGTGCCCAGGCCGACCGGAAGCTCTACGCCGCAGCGATGCAGCGGGCGCTGCGGCTGACGGCAAATTTGACGGTGATCGAGGGCGAGGTGGACGACCTCCTGCTCGCCGAAGCGCGGGTGACCGGTGTGCGGCTTGCCGACGGGCGTACCCTTGCCGCCGGTGCGGTGGTGCTGACCACGGGCACGTTCCTGCGCGGCCTCATCCATATCGGCGACCGGCAGATTCCGGCCGGGCGCGTGGGCGAAGCGCCCTCCCTCGGCCTTTCAGATACACTTGAACGCTCGGGATTGGCCCTTGGGCGCCTCAAGACCGGCACGCCGCCTCGGCTCGATGGCACGACGATCGACTGGCCGTCGCTGGAGATGCAGCCAGGCGATGACCCGCCGGAGCCGTTCTCGACGCTCACGACGCGCATTGCCAACCCGCAGCTGGAATGCGGCGTTACGCGCACGACGCCGGCAACACACGCCATTATCCGCGAAAACGTCCACCGCTCGCCGATGTATTCGGGCCAGATCAAAAGCCGGGGGCCCCGTTATTGCCCCTCGATCGAAGATAAAATCGTGCGCTTCGGCGAGCGCGACGGACACCAGATTTTTCTCGAGCCGGAAGGCCTCGACGATACGACGGTCTATCCCAATGGCATCTCGACTTCGCTGCCCGAGGACGTGCAGCTCGCGCTTGTGGCGTCTATTCCGGGACTTGAGCGCGCACGGTTGCTGCGGCCGGGCTACGCGATCGAATACGACCATGTCGATCCGCGCGAGCTGCGTCCGTCGTTGGAGACGAAACGCCTTCCCGGGCTGTTTCTGGCCGGCCAGATCAACGGTACGACCGGCTACGAAGAGGCTGCCGCACAAGGCCTTATGGCCGGCCTTAATGCGGCTTCGCGCGCTGGCGGCGGAGCGCCGATCGAATTCGACCGCGCCGAAGGCTATCTCGGCGTCATGGTCGATGACCTGGTCACGCGGGGCGTCACCGAACCCTACCGCATGTTCACGTCGCGGGCTGAGTATCGGCTGACGCTGCGAGCGGACAACGCTGACCAGCGGCTGACCGATAAGGGTATTGCCCTGGGCTGTGTCGGTTCCGAGCGCTCTCGCTCGCACCGGGCCAAGATGGCGGCGCTTCACGAGGCGCGCGCCATTGCAGGAGCGTTAACGCTGACGCCCAGTGAGGCCGCGCGCCATGGCCTCAAACTGCGGAAGGACGGGCAACGCCGCTCCGCGTTCGAGCTGTTGTCGTATCCACATATCGGCGCTGGTGACCTCGCACGGATCTGGCCGCGCCTGGGCGAGCTTGATCGAAAGATCGCCGAGCAACTCGAGATCGATGCGAAATACGCCGTCTACCTCGGCCGGCAAGCAGCGGACGTCGAGTCCTATCGCCGCGACGAAAGCCTCGTTTTGTCCGACGACCTCGACTACGCCACCTTGCCCGGACTATCCAACGAGGCGCGACAGAAGCTGCAAACACATCGGCCACGCACCATCGGCCACGCCGGGCGGATTGATGGCATAACGCCGGCGGCCCTCACGCTATTGGTGGCGCACGTGCACGGACGAGGCCCCAAGCGCAATCGCGGCGCGGCATGAGCGCGGGCGGCGGCCGGAAGCCGCCTGGTCGGTCCCGAGCCATGCTGTTGCCAGGACGCCCCCGCACGTCGGTGGACTTTTCGGCTGACCGCGACCGGGCGTTGGCGCTGACGCCTGTTTCACGTGAAACAATGGCCCGTCTCGACCGCTTCGTGGAAGTGCTCCTCGCGGGCCAGCAGCGGGTCAACCTGATTGCCGCATCGACCGAGTCGACGCTGTGGACCCGGCACGTGGCCGACTCGCTGCAACTGCTAATGCTGGCGCCCCATGCGCGCATTTGGGTCGATCTCGGCTCCGGAGGTGGGTTTCCCGGGATGGTCATCGCTTGCGTTCTTGCGGAAATGGCGGGTGCTCAAGTGCACCTCGTCGAGAGCATCGGAAAGAAGGCATCGTTTCTGCGGGAAGCGGCAAACGCCGCCGGGGCGCCCGCCATCGTCCATGCAGTGAGGATCGAGGATTTTGTAAAAAAAGCTCCCGAAAGGATCGATGTCGTAACCGCAAGGGCGGTGGCGCCGCTCCCCAAACTTCTTGCGTTGGCATATCCGCTGTTGAAAAGAGGGGCGTTGGGTCTGTTTCCCAAGGGTCAAGATGTGGCGGGTGAATTGACCGAAGCCGCTAAATGTTGGACTATTGATGCCACCTTGGTTCCCAGTCGCACAGACTCTAGAGCCCAAATCGTCGTTGTGCGCGCACTCGAACCGAAGCCTCGATTGCGTACCGCGATGCGCCCCAACTGAGCCGCGGAACCGCAATAGAACTGGATCGGCCGCAATGAGCGACGTCACATCCCCGGAAGACTCCCCCAGCGTAGTCGCCTTTCCGGCGCTCCCTCGCGCGTCGCAGCTAAATGTCGCAAGGCCGCCCCGGATTCTCGCCGTCGCCAACCAGAAGGGCGGCGTTGGCAAGACAACAACGGCGATCAACCTCGGCACCGCGCTTGCGGCTATCGGCGAAGACGTCCTGATCATCGATCTTGACCCGCAGGGCAACGCCTCGACGGGCCTTGGCATCGATCGGCGGAGCCGCCGGCAATCCACCTATGACGTGCTCGCCGGCGAGTCGGCTTTGCGCGATGCGATCGTCGCGACCGCCGTGCCGCGGCTTCACCTGGCGCCTTCGACGCTCGATCTCTCCGGGCTCGAGCTTGAAATCGGTCAGGCGCGAGATCGCGCGTTTCGTCTGCGTAACGCGCTGACGCCACTCAAAGCGCGTGAGGTCGATCAAACAAACTTCACCTACGTCCTGGTCGATTGCCCGCCCTCGCTCAATCTCTTGACCGTCAACGCGATGGCAGCGGCACATGCCATCCTGGTGCCGCTGCAATGCGAGTTCTTTGCACTCGAAGGCCTGTCACAACTTCTCAAGACCGTCGATTCGGTACGCGAGCAACTTAATCCGGATCTCACGATCCATGGCATCGTCCTGACGATGTACGACTCGCGCAACAATCTTTCCGGCCAGGTCGTCGCCGATGTGCGCCAATTCATGGGACGCAAAGTCTACGACACGATCATTCCGCGCAACGTACGTGTGTCTGAAGCGCCGTCCTACGGCAAACCGGTGCTGGTCTACGATCTCAAATGCAGCGGCAGCGAAGCGTATCTGCGACTCGCCACCGAGATCATCCAGCGGGAAAAGGAACTGTGCGTCGCATAAGGTCCGGCGCGGTTTTTCCAGTCATTCGCGGTGACGCGAAGCAACGATGACGATCAGACACACGGGATGCGCATGACCGAGAGTTCAGGAGACACCGCGATGGCGGAGGAGGGGACTCGGTCGCGACTCGGACGCGGACTCGCCGCGTTGATCGGTGACGTTGGTGAGGAAAATTCGGGCGAGCGGCCGCGCGGTCAGCGGCGGTTGCCGACCGGCTCGTTGCGGCCGAATGCCCGCAACCCGCGGCGTACGTTTCCCAACGCCGAGCTTGACGAGCTTGCCGCCTCCTTGCGTGAGCGCGGCATCATTCAGCCGATCGTCGTTCGGTCCTTACGTGGCGCTCCCGACGGTTACGAGATCATCGCCGGCGAGCGCCGGTGGCGCGCGGCGCAGCGGGCCGGGCTGCATGAAGTTCCTGTCGTCGTCATTGAGGCAACCGACGCCGAAGCGCTGCAACTTGCGATTATCGAGAACGTGCAACGCGCCGATCTCAATCCGCTCGAAGAGGCGGAGGGATATCGCGCGCTGATGGATGAGTTCGGCAACAGCCAGGAAGAGATCGCAAAAATCGTCGGCAAAAGCCGCAGCTACGTCGCCAACACATTGCGGCTTCTCAAGCTCCCCGATCCGGTAAAGACCTACATTCACGACGGCAAGCTCACGGCCGGGCACGCGCGCATGCTGGTCGGCGAGCCAAATGCGGAAGAGCTCGCTAATGAGATCGTCGCCCGCGATCTCAACGTGCGCGAAGTCGAAGCCATGGCTCGTGCGCGGGCGCAAAAGAACGGGAAAAAGACGGCGAATGTCCGCAAGGCGCGCGGGTCGACTGCGAAGACCGCCGACATGCTCGCCTTTGAAAAGCGAGTTTCTGACGCGACGGGCTTAGTCGTCAGCATCGATCATCATGATGATCACGGCACGCTGAGCATCCGCTACCGCAGTCTCGACCAGCTGGACGATCTGGTCGAGAAGTTGGCGCGAAGGCATTGAGCCGCAGCCGTTTGGTTTTCTACCGGTCGGGCTACACGCGCTTGCGCCGCTCCTGGTCGATGCGATCGTCAAAGCGGTAACGACCGGGCTGGTTGTCAACGGAATAAAACGCACCGGCGCGCAGAACGTGATCTGATCGCCGAAGCCCGTCTGCCGTCGCAATGACAAGGTGACGCGTGGCGGATTGACGAACGGCGAGTAGTTGACGTTCTTGATATCGGTGAAGGCGACGCGCTCGTCTCGGCCGCCGTTTTTTACGACCAGCGCGTGGCCGTCATCCCAGACCTCGTCGACGAGGTCGAACATTAGCTTTTTCATCATGAAATAGCCGATGCCCATCATGATGAGCGGCACGATCAGGAATGCAGGCGATCGCTGGCGGGTAAAAAGGGAAACGCCGACAAACAGCACCAGGAATCCGAACCAGATTACCGGGAAGATGCGCTTATAAAAGAAGGTCCAGCTCGACGAGATGCCGCGCATGAGGCGTCGGTGCCTTCGATGGAAGACTTACTCCGCGGCAGTTCTTCCGGCGCCCGAGCCAAACCGCCGCTCAATGTACTCGACGACTATCTTCTGAAAGTCGGCGGAGACCGTCGGGCCGCGCAGCGTCATGGCCTTCTTGCCATCGATGAAGACTGGCGCCGTCGGCTGCTCGCCGGTGCCGGGAAGTGAGATGCCGATGTCGGCATGTTTGCTCTCGCCCGGACCGTTGACGATGCAACCCATCACCGCGACGTTGAGGCCTTCGACGCCGGGATAGCGCGTCTTCCACTCCGGCATGGAGTCGCGGATGAAGCTTTGAATGCTGGCTGCAAGTTCTTGAAAGGTGGTTGAAGTGGTGCGGCCGCAGCCGGGGCAGGCGGCGACGAGCGGCACAAAGGTGCGCAGGCCCAGTGTCTGCAACAGCTCTTGTCCGACTCTTACTTCCAGCGTGCGGTCGCCGTTGGGCTCAGGCGTGAGCGAGATGCGGATGGTGTCGCCGATGCCTTGCTGCAGCAGCACGCCCATTGCCGCGGAGGACGCGACGATGCCCTTCGAACCCATGCCGGCCTCGGTAAGCCCGAGATGCAGGGCATGGTTGGAGCGGCGGGCCAGCTCGCCATAGACCCCAATCAAATCCTGGACCGCGGATACCTTGGCCGAAATGATGATTTTCGAGCGCGGCAGGCCGATCTCTTCCGCGCGCTCGGCGGAGAGCAGCGCCGATTGCACCATGGCTTCGCGCGTCACGTCGCGCGCGCCGACGGGATGGTTGGTGCGCGCGTTCTCGTCCATCAGGTGCGTGAGCAATTCCTGGTCAAGCGATCCCCAATTAGCGCCGATGCGCACGGGTTTGTCGTGCCGGATCGCGGTCTCGACGATGGCGGAGAACTGGCGGTCCTTTTTCTCCTTAAAGCCGACATTGCCGGGATTGATGCGATATTTGTCGAGCGCCTCGGCGCAGGCGGGGTGATCGGCCAAAAGCTTATGGCCGATATAGTGAAAGTCGCCGACGATCGGCACGTCGACGTTCATGCGTAGCAGCCGCTCTTTGATGTGCGGTACGGCTGCCGCCGCTTCGTCGCGGTCGACGGTGATGCGAACCAATTCTGAGCCGGCCCGCGCGAGCGCCGCAACCTGCCTTGCCGTTCCTTCGGCATCGGCGGTGTCGGTATTGGTCATGGATTGCACGACGACCGGCGCGCCACCGCCGACGGTGACCTTACCAACCCGGACAGAGACGGTTCGGTGCCTTTCGGCAGGGCCGGAAAATTCCATCATTGGGCTAGTTTCCCTTTGGCACTCGGCACAATTCGTCATGCCCGCTTGGCTAGGGAGGCAATTCCTAAGCCCCGTCGGCGAGCAATCAGCTCGGATATAGCCTCACCGCGGCCGGTTTACGAGCACTAAGCCAAACGCGACAAACGCAACCGCGAGGGCGAAGGGCGGGGTCAGCGGTTCGTTGAGGACGAGATGGCCGGCGGCGACGCCAAATAGGGGGGTCAGGAAGGTAAAGGCCGACAATCTGATGGCCGAATAGCGCACGACGAGCGCGAACCAAACCACATAAGTAACGCTCACCACCCAAACAGCCTGGTAAACAAGGGCGCCGAGCGCGAGTGCCGACGGCATTGCGGTGATGTGTTCGCCGTATACGAGGGCCGCGGCGGCAAGCAGGGGCGCCGAGACCACAAGCTGGTAGAGCATGGTCTTCTCGGCGCTGACGCGGTTGAGTGGGCTTGCCTTGATGACCAGCGTGGTGGCGGCCCATGCGGCCGCGCCGCCCACCATCATCAAATCGCCGAGCATTTGATGCGGATCGGCGGCTGGTGTTGGCAGGCCGAAGGCGATGACGATGCCTACGAAGGACATCAACAGACCAAACCACTGTGACCGATGAAAACGATCGCCCGGGATGAACCACCGCGAACCAAGCACGACAAAGAACGGCGCCAGATAAATAAACAACACAGCGCGCGTTGCCGTTGTCCAAATGAGACCGCGATAGATCAGAACGAATTCAAGCGCAAAGAGGGCGCCGGCAGCTATCCCCGCTGGCAAAGTGCCGTCGCGTTTGAACAACGGAATTCCGCGCAGCTGCGTCCACGCCCCGACGAGAAAGGCGGCAATCACCGAACGGGCCGCCGGCTGGATGAGCGGGGGGATGTCGTGAATCGCGAGCTTGATCGCGACCTGATTGAAGCCCCAGGTCAGGCAAAGCGCGATGGTCACCGAAATTGCCAGCGCGTCGAGCGGACGGGATTGTGGGGAGTGAAGCACGGAAACTCAGTTCAATTTCGGCGTGAGAAGGAGGGTTATGGGTCATGCCGAAAGAACTGCGGCGATGCAAGAAAGGCAACGCTCATCGTTCGCGGCAATGCGAACAAACGCCGGCGATTTCGATCACCGGGCTTTTCGGCGCGAAACCCGCCGCGCGGCAGGAGGCTTTAAGAGTTTCCGCGACAGCGCCGCCCGGCGCCTCACCGACGGCGCCGCAGCGTTGGCAGATCAGGAACACGATCGGGTCACTGTCGGCGTGATGATGCACACAAGCCACGAATGCATTGCGACTCTCAATACGATGGACCAGACTGTTATCGCGCAAGAATTCGAGCGCCCGGTAAACCGTGATCGGCGCCGGACGACCCTGATCCGCCAGCCGTTCCATGATTTCGTAGGCGCCGAGCGGTCTGTGACTCGCAAGCAGCGCTTCAAGCACATGACGACGCATCGGCGTCAAACGCTGCGCACGCGCCGCGCAGAGCTCTTCCGCGTGCGCGATTGCGGCACTGGCGCAGCTGCCGTGATCGTGGTCAGGCGATGGGAAAATCACTTGCGGTATTGCGGTCATCGTGGCCACTGAAACGTCAGGTCCTCTCTCGGCACAAGGCCCTCGTACCATTCTAGCGGTTTGCCCAGTATCGCGAAAACGTGACGAGACCCTCGATTTTGATATTGCGCCGCAGCACAAAGCGTCCCAAATTGCCGCCGCTTCGCGCAAAAGTCTTGCAACAAGGCGCTTTCCGCCAAGGCGCACCTTTTCAAATTGGGGATGATCATGCTGAAAGGAAAGACTGCGCTGGTGACCGGTTCGACCTCGGGCATCGGGCTGGGCTATGCGCGCGCGCTTGCGGCGCAAGGCGCCAACGTTACCATCAACGGCTTCGGCGACGCGGCTGCGATCGAAAAAGAGCGCGCCGGCATCGAGAAAGAGTTTGGCGTCAAGGCGTTTTATTCACCGGCAGACATGACCAAGCCCGCCGAGATCGCCGATATGGTGCGCGCAACCGAGCAAACCTTCGGCTCGCTTGACGTGCTGATTAACAATGCCGGTATCCAGTACGTCGCGCCGATCGAGGAATTCCCGATCGAGAAATGGGATCAGATCATCGCGATCAATCTTTCGTCAGCGTTCCACGCCATTCGGGCCGCGGTGCCCGGCATGAAGT
Source organism: Xanthobacteraceae bacterium (assembly GCA_049517455.1). GTDB lineage: Bacteria > Pseudomonadota > Alphaproteobacteria > Rhizobiales > Xanthobacteraceae > BOG-931. Next base: position 11,642 of record JBEKSB010000037.1, on the reverse strand, counting down.
CGCGCAAGTGGGGCCGCATCATCAGCACTGCCTCCGCACATTCGCTCGTCGCTTCGCCATTCAAGTCAGCCTACGTCTCCGCCAAGCACGGTATTGCCGGTCTCACCAAGACGGTCGCGCTCGAAGTTGCGACCTTCGGCATCACCGTCAACTGCATTAGTCCGGGGTATGTTTGGACGCCGCTGGTCGAGAAACAGATACCCGACACGATGAAGGCGCGGGGCATGACCGAGGAGCAGGTCAAACGCGATGTGCTCTTGGCTGCGCAGCCAACCAAGGAATTCGTCACCGTCGAAGAAGTGGCTGCGCTTGCCGTCTATCTTTGTTCCGATGCCGCAAAAGCGATCACCGGCGCGAATCTTTCGATCGATGGCGGCTGGACCGCGGAATGATTTTTTGCTTCGGCGCGATCCGACCAGCTTCGCCGTTGTGAGGTTTGCATGGCCGTGAAAGCCCTCCTCACCTCGTTGTTGCCGGGCAAGGCGGCGGACGCGCAGTCTCCGCAAACGACGAAGCGCATCAATCTTGCGCTGCAAGGCGGTGGCGCGCACGGCGCCTTCACCTGGGGCGTCCTGGAGCACCTTCTGAGTGACGAAAGGCTTGTCTTCGAAGGGATTTCCGGCACCTCCGCAGGCGCCGTCAACGCGGTGATGCTGGCCGATGGTCTCGCCCGTGGGGGACGTGCGGAAGCGCAGAAGCGGCTTGCCGACTTCTGGCGTGCAGTGAGCAACAACGGAAATTTGCCGCCATTGCAGCGTGCGGTGGTCGAGCGGATGTTGTCGTTCATTCCGCTTGAAGGCACTCCGATGCAAGCCTGGGTCGACATGTTGTCGCGCTATTTTTCGCCTTACGATTTCAATCCGCTCAACATCAATCCACTCAAAGATCTGTTCGAGCGATTCGTCGATTTCGACGCGGTGCGCGCTTATTCGGATCTTCAGCTCTTCATTTCTGCAACGAATGTGCAGACTGGCCGGGTGCGTATCTTTTCGCGCGAGAAGATCACCGCCGAAGCGCTGATGGCATCGGCCTGCCTGCCGCTCTTGTTCCGCGCAGTCGAGATTGACGGCATCCCCTACTGGGACGGCGGTTATCTCGCCAATCCGGTCATCTTTCCGTTTTTCGGCACCACCAAGACGGAAGACGTTCTGGTCATCCAGATCAATCCGCTGGAGCGCCAGGCGACGCCGACCTCCGCTAATGAGATCATGAATCGGATCAACGAGATTACGTTCAATTCCTCGCTCCTTGCCGAATACCGCGCGATCGAGTTTGTCGCCCGCCTTATTGATCTGGGGCGGCTGCCGCGCGGCATCGGATCCGGCCAATACCGCCGAATCAACGTGCATCGCATCGTGCTGGACCGTTTCGGCAGCCATTTCGATGCCTCGAGCAAGGTCTCGACCGACTACGCTTTCTTCGAAATGCTGCACCTCAACGGCAAGCGTGCGGCGCGGCGTTTTCTCGATGAGCATTTTGACGATATCGGCGTGAGGGGCACCGTGGATTTGCGCGCCGAAGCCCAGGCCGAATGGGCGTGATACGCTCGCGGCCATGGCGAATGTGGCGCCACTTCTTTCCGCCGAAGTCGGCTCCGCCCGACTGGATATCTGCGTTGCCGATATCACCACGCTTGGGCTCGACGCTATCGTCAATGCGGCAAACAATTCGCTGCTTGGCGGCGGTGGCGTTGATGGCGCGATCCATCGCGCCGCGGGACCGGAATTGCTCGCCGAATGTCGGGCGCTTGGCGGCTGTGAGACCGGAGGCGCAAAGATCACACGCGGCTATAGGCTGCTTGCAAAGCACGTGATCCATGCCGTCGGGCCGGTTTGGAGCGGCGGCGGCACGGGCGAGGATGAACTGCTGGCATCCTGCTATCGCACTACGCTCGATCTTGTCGCCGCGCATCGGCTCAGCTCGGTCGCATTTCCCGCGATCTCGACCGGCATCTATCGATTCCCGTCCGATCGTGCGGCGCGTATCGCCGTGGGCACGGTTGCTGCGGAACTGGCTTCATCACCGCGACGGATCGAGCGAGTCGTGTTCTGCTGCTTCGCGCCGGACGCGGCCAAGCATTACATCGACGCCTTCGCCGACCTTGGGCTCGCATAGACGCGAATTCTGGGCTGAGACTTTTGCAATGCTGTCCTGCAATAACCTGCGTAGAAATTATATAAGGTGCCTTATATTGTAACTTAGTCGTTATCGGCAAGGCAGTTTCAATGCCGCGACCCTCCTCAAATCGGGAATTCGCTTTTATTCTCAATGATGTCGCGCGGTTGCTGCGCACCTATGCCGATTACAAGGCAGCGCAGTTCGGGATCACCCGCGCACAATGGGCGGTGTTGGTCCGGCTGGATCGCTCCGAGGGTCTCAACCAATCGGAGCTAGCAGAAGTTCTCGATTTACAGCCGATCACGCTCACGCGGCTACTCGACAAGCTTTGCGACAGCGGCCTCATCGAGCGCCGGCCGGATCCTAACGATCGCCGCGCCAAGCAGCTGTTCCTGACGGCGGCGGCGCGACCTCTACTCGAACGCCTGAGCGCCTTCGGCGAGGAAATGATGGCGAGCACGCTTGCCGGCGTCGAGGCCGAGAGTATCCAACAGATGATCTCCAGACTTACGGTGGTGAAGAACAATTTGCGGCGGCTGATTGCGCAACGCAGCCCCGACGGCGCAGCGGGAGAGCGGCGCTATGGCTGAAGCCCTTCGCAAGACCGTGCCGCCCGCGCGCGACGAAGCGCCGGAGTCGCCGAGGCCAATCGCGCCGGTCGCTCCGGCCGAAAAGCGCTCCAAGGCGCGAACGCCTGCCGCCGACAAAGTCCGTCAGATGCGGCGTCGGGATCGGGTGCGCTGGGTGCTATTCGCGCTACTGCCGATCGCGCTCATCGTCGGCGGTTATGTGTACGTCACCGGCGGCAAGGTGATGTCGACCGATGACGCCTACGTCGACGCCGCCAAGGTCGGTATATCGACCGACATTTCGGGCATCGTGCAGGAAGTTGACGTGACGGAGAACCTGCACGTCGGTGCCGGACAGGTTCTCTATCGGCTCGATCCTCGCCAATTCCAGATCGCGCTCGACAATGCCCAGGCCAATCTGGCGCAGACGGCGTTTTCGATCGAAGCGATGAAGCAGGATTATAGGCGGATGCTGAGCGACACCGCCGCACAACAGGCGCAAGTCGACCTCGATCAGGTCAACTACGACCGTAATGCCATGCTGCTGCATAGCGCTACGGTTTCCCAAGCCGTTTTCGATCAGGCGCACTACACGCTCGACAACGACAAAAGCAAACTCGCGGCGTTGCGCGAGCAGGCACAAGTGCAGCTCGCCAAGCTCGGCGGCAATCCGGATATCGTGGTGGCGGAGCATCCGCAGTACAAGCAAGCGCAGGCGCAAGTCGAGGAGGCGCAGCGCCAGCTTGACCACACGGTGATCACGGCGCCGTTCGCAGGTACCGTCACCAATGTGCCGGCGATTGCGCCCGGAAAATATCTCGCGGCTTCGACGACAGCGTTTTTTCTCGTCGATACCGATCACGTTTGGGTCGACGCCACCCCGAAAGAGACGGAACTGACATACGTGCGGGTCGGGCAGCCGGTCGCCGTGACGGTGGATACCTATCCGGATTTCGAGTGGCACGGTGTGGTCGAGAGCGTGAGCCCCGCCGCGGCGCAGGAGTTCTCGTTGTTGCCGGCGCAAAACACCAGCGGCAACTGGGTCAAGGTCGTGCAGCGCGTCCCGATCCGGGTGCGCCTCGACGTGAGTAACAAGAATCTACCGCCGCTGCGCGCCGGCATGAGCGTGGTGGTCGATGTCGATACCGGACATGCGCGGGGCGTTCCGCACTTTCTAAGGGCGCTGTTCGGACGCGCGCATCAGGCCCCGTGATGGCGGACGAGCCCGCAATAGAGGGCGGCGGCAATCGTGCGGCGATCACCGCGTGCGCGATCATTGCTACACTCATGCAGGCGCTCGACACCACGATCGCCAATGTTGCGCTGCCTTATATGCAAGGCAGCGTTTCGGCGAGCCAGGACCAGATCGACTGGGTTCTAACGTCCTACATCGTGGCCGCGGCGATTATGACGCCGCCGACCGGCTTTCTCGCCAGCCGCTTCGGGTTGAAGCGCTTATTTCTTGTCTCCATCGGCGGCTTCACCGTCGCATCGATGCTGTGCGGCATGGCGCAGTCGGTGACCCAGATCGTGCTGTTCCGCGTTCTGCAAGGCGCGTTCGGCGCCGCGCTCGTTCCGCTCTCGCAAACCGTCCTGCTCGGCGCTTATCCGCGCGAGCGTCAGGGCTTTGCGATGGCATTGTTTGGCATGGGCGTGATGGTCGGACCCGTGCTCGGCCCTGTCCTCGGCGGCTGGCTCACCGAATACTACAGCTGGCGCTATGTCTTCTACATCAACCTGCCGATCGGAATTGTCGCGCTCCTGGGCATCGTTGCCTTTCTGCCGGAAACGCAGCGTAACTCCGGCGACAAGCTCGACTGGTTCGGCTTCGGCACCTTGAGTCTCGCGATCGGCGCTCTTCAGATCATGCTCGATCGCGGCGAGCTGAAAGACTGGTTCAGCTCCGGTGAGATCATCATCGAGGCGATCGTCGCCGTCTCGGCGTTCTATTTATTTCTCGTTCATACCTTCACTGCGAAGAAGCCGTTCGTCAGACCGTCTCTATTCCGCGACCGCAACTTCGCGGCCGGCGTTCTGTTCGTCTCCATCGTCGGCCTCACTTATTACGCGTCGATGGCGCTGCAGCCGCCGTACCTCCAGGAACTGATGGGATACCCCGTCGTCACCGCCGGCATTGTCATGGGGCCTCGCGGCATCGGCACCATGGCCTCGATGCTGATCGTCGGTCGGCTGGTTGGACGCTTGGATACGCGCATCCTGCTCGCTATCGGCCTCGGGCTCACCGCATGGTCGTTCAATGAAATGACCGGCTGGACACCCGACGTGTCGCAAGCGGTGATTATGAGCGTCGGCGTGGTTCAGGGCGCCGGCCTCGGCTTCCTGTTCGTGCCATTGAGCGCGGCGACGCTATCGACGCTGCCGCAAAAAGAGCGCACGGAAGGCGCCGGCCTTTACAACCTTTCGCGCAACATCGGTTCCAGCGTCGGCATTTCGGTGGTGAACAGCCTGTTGACGCAGAACACGCAGGCGAACCACGCGGCCATTGTGCCGCATGTCACCGCGGTAAACCGGGCATTCGAGAACCCGGCGATCGCGCAGGCCTGGAATCCGCTCACGGCCGCCGGTCGTGCCGCGCTTGACGCCGTCATCACGCGGCAAGCGCAGATCATCGCTTATATCGACGATTACAAGCTGTTGATGATCGCGACGCTCGCGGTCATCCCCTTGCTGATGGTCTTCAAAAAATCCGCGCGCGGCGCCGCCGCTTCCGTTGTCATTGGGGAATGACGTGAGCGAACGCCTCGGCTTTCCGCGATAGCGGGAGGGTAGGGTTCCCGCTATCGCGTGAAATGAACGGAGGCCGCGCCAGGCCTACTCGCCGGCAGCCGCTTCGCGCGGTTCGCCGGCCTCGGCTGCTTTCTGCTTCGCCTCGAGATCCTCGCCGGTTTCCTGATCGACGACTTTCATCGACAGACGCGTCTTGCCGCGCTCGTCGAAGCCGAGGAGCTTGACCTTGACCTTGTCGCCTTCCTTGACGACGTCGGAGGTCTTCTGCACCCGGCGTTGCGCCAGCTGGCTGATGTGCACCAGCCCGTCCTTTGCGCCGAAGAAGTTCACGAAGGCGCCGAAGTCCATGACCTTGACGACGGTGCCGTCGTAAATGTGTCCGACCTCGGGCTCCGAGGCGATCGACTTGATCCAGTTGATCGCCGCCTTGATCGACTCTGCGTCGGCCGAGGCTACCTTCACGGTGCCGTCGTCCTCGACGTTGATCTTGGCGCCGGTCTTCTCGACGATTTCACGGATGACCTTGCCGCCGGTACCGATCACTTCGCGGATCTTGTCGGTGGGAATCTTGAAGGTCTCGATGCGCGGTGCGTATTCGCCGAGTTCCGAGCGCGCCTTGTCGAGCGCTTTCGACATTTCGCCCAAGATGTGCATCCGGCCGCTCTGCGCCTGGCTGAGCGCGACCTTCATGATCTCCTGGGTAATGCCAGCGATCTTGATGTCCATCTGGAGAGCGGTCACGCCCGCCGAGGTGCCCGCCACTTTGAAGTCCATGTCGCCGAGATGGTCCTCGTCACCGAGAATGTCGGATAGAACGGCGTAACGCTTGTCTTCGAGGATGAGGCCCATGGCAATGCCGGCGGTTGGCCGCTTCAGGGGCACGCCGGCGTCCATTAGCGCGAGAGAGGCGCCGCACACCGTCGCCATCGACGAAGAGCCGTTCGATTCGGTGATTTCCGACACCACGCGGATGGTATAGGGGAATTCTTCCTTCGGCGGCAGCATCGGGCGGATCGCGCGCCAGGCGAGCTTGCCATGGCCGATTTCACGACGGCCGGGTGCGCCGATCCGGCCGGTCTCGCCGACCGAGAACGGCGGGAAGTTGTAGTGCAGCATGAACGCTTCCTTGTACGTTCCCTGCAGCGCGTCGATCCATTGTTCGTCCTCGCCGGTGCCTAGCGTGGCGACAACAATCGCCTGGGTCTCGCCGCGGGTGAACAGCGCCGAGCCGTGGGTGCGCGGCAGGAAGCCGGCCTCGACGACGATCGGACGCACAGTGACGAGATCGCGGCCGTCGATGCGCTTGCTGGTATCGAGAATGTTCCAGCGCACAATCTTGGCTTCGACATCCTTGAACACGCCGGCGATCTGCGCCATCGGGCGGTCCGGGTTGTCCTTGCCGTCGGGGAAGAAGTGCTCCATCACCTTCTTCTTGGCGGCGGCGACGGCGTTCTGGCGCTCGTGCTTCGCCGGAATCGAATAGGCCTTGCGCAGGTCCTGCTCGACGATGCCGAGCATCTCCTTCTGGAGCGCGGCGGTGTCGGGCATGGCAAACTCGCGCGGCTCTTTCGCCGCCTTCTCGGCGAGTTTGATGATGGCATCGATCACCGGCTGGAAGTGCCGGTGGCCGAACATGACCGCACCGAGCATGATCTCCTCGGACAGCTCCTTCGCCTCCGACTCGACCATCAGCACGGCGTCCTGCGTTCCGGCGACGACGAGATCGAGCTGACTCTCGCTCATCTCGTCGATCTGCGGGTTGAGCACGTATTCGTTGTTGATGAAGCCGACGCGAGCGCCGCCGATCGGGCCCATGAACGGCGCGCCGGACAATGTCAGCGCGGCCGAAGCCGCCACCATCGCGACGATGTCGGGATCGTTCTCCTGGTCGTGCGAGAGAACGGTGATGATCACCTGCGTGTCGCAGCGCCAGCCCTCGGCAAAGAGCGGACGAATCGGGCGATCGATCAGGCGCGAGGTCAGCGTGTCCTTTTCAGTCGGACCGCGCTCGCGCTTGAAATAGCCGCCAGGGATGCGGCCAGCCGCATAGTATTTTTCGGTGTAGTTGACGGTCAGCGGCAGAAAGTCGACGCCGGGTTTCGGCTGCTTGGCCGCGACCACGGTCGCGATGACGGTGGTCTCGCCATAAGTGGCGATGACGGCGCCGTCAGCCTGACGCGCGACCTTTCCGGTCTCTAGCGTGAGTTGGCGACCACCCCAGTCAAGTTGCACACGATGAATGTTGAACATTGCGATTGTCTTTCATGGTTTTCGCGGAAGAGCGAAAGCCATAAGCAAGACGGCGAGACGCTGTTGGCGCAGCACGGCCGCTGCTAAGCCTGCCAGCGTCTGGCGATCCTGCCATGGCCTTCGAACCTTCCCTTTGATGTGAACGGACCAACGGCCCGTCGTTGTTATCGGCAGCGTCGCTGCCGCACATATGAGCGGGCGCGTGATGCGCTCCGCCACAAAGCGCGCGGGGTTTCCCGCGCGCAAACTTTTCAACGGCGAATACCCAGCCGTTCAATCAACTCCTTGTAACGTCCTTCGTCCGTGCGCCGGAGATAATCGAGAATCTGGCGCCGCTGCGACACGAGCTTAAGCAGCCCGCGCCGGGAGTGGTTGTCTTTGATATGGGTTTTGAAGTGATCCGTCAGGTTGTTGATTCGCTCCGAGAGGAGCGCAACCTGAACTTCCGGCGAACCCGTGTCACCGGACTTGACGGCGTATGTCTTAATAACATCCGCCTTACGCGCGGTCGTAATCGACATCGTCAGCAACCCTTTTTCTTTCGGCGCGACCTGTCACGCCGGTTAAATTGAACACGCGCTTGGGGACGATCTCGCCGCGGTCGATCTCGGCAATGGCTAAGAGCTGTCCGCTCGAAGCGACCTGGACCGTGCCGCGGATGACGGCAGCGTCCCGTCCGCGCAACAAAACGGCCTGACCCCTGTGGAGCCTTGCCGCATCCGCCGGGCTAACGGCCAGCGCCGGGATGTCGTCCAGCGCGGTCTCGACCGGCAGTAGCATATCGGCGAGATTTTCCTCGCCAGCGGCCGCTCTATGGCACAAAGATTCAAGCCGTTCCAGCGAAATCATGTCGCTCTCGGCGAACGGGCCCACCCGGCTGCGGCGTAAAGCGCAAACGTGACCGAGCGCACCGAGGGCCCGGCCGAAATCGCGGGCGAGCGCCCGGATATAGGTACCCTTTCCGCATTCGGCGGCAAACACGGCGTGATCGGGGTCCGGCGTTTCGAGCAAGTCGAGCCGGTGTATCGTTACAGGGCGCGGGGCGATCTCGACGGTTTCACCCTCACGCGCGAGGTCGTAGGCCCGTTCGCCATCGATCTTTATCGCGGAAAAGCGCGGCGGAACCTGCTCGATCGTGCCGAGGAAACGCGGCAGCAAGGCTTGGATCGCCGCCCTTTCGGGCCGGCTTTCGTTTGTGTTGACCACACGGCCTTCGGCATCGTCGGTGTCGCGCTCCTCACCCCAGCGCACGGTGAAGACATAGACTTTGTGACTGTCGACGACGAATGGAACGGTCTTGGTCGCCTCGCCGAGCGCGATCGGCAGGCAGCCCGAGGCCAGCGGATCGAGCGTTCCGGCGTGACCGGCGCGTTTGGCCGAAAACAAGCGTTTGATGACCGCTACGGCGTGGGTCGACGTCATGCCGACCGGCTTGTCGAGCACGAGCCAGCCATGCACGTCTCGTTTTTGCCGCTTTTGGTTCGCGTTTTTCTTGTCCGGGTGAGCGATGGAAATAATTGTCGGCGAGACTTCGGGCAGGCGATCGATCTCGCCATCCGCGGACGCGATGTGATTCGTTGCCGACATTATTGGTCCTTTTCGCCATCGAGATCGCGTCGGACTTCGGGTGTTCGCAAAAGCTTCTCGATTCGTTCCGCTTCGTCGAATCGCTCGTCGATGCGAAAACGAATCTCAGGCGCGAATTTTAGGTTAACGCGCTGCGCGATCTCGCCGCGCATATAACGCTTGTTGTTCTCAAGTGCCTCGAGCACTTTTTCCTCGTCGCGTCCGCCGAGCGGAACGATATAGATCGTGGCCAGCCGCAAATCGGCGCTCATGCGCACTTCGGGAACCGTAATCATATGCGCTGCGATGACCGGATCATGGATGTCGCCGCGTGAAAATATCTCGGCGAGCGCATGGCGAATGAGTTCGCCGACGCGCAATTGGCGCGGCGAGGCGTCCGCGGACTGATCACGATGCTGACGATGATGGACCATCTCTCTAATGTCATGCCTGGGTTTGGTGACCCGGCACCACCTTATTTTGCGGTACGCAACCTGGTTGCATGATTGCCGGAGCCTCAGCGGCGCTTGCGCCTTTCGCCCGGCAATGACGGCGGCGCGAACGTGAGGTTTGAACTCACAATGTCCGCTGCACGCTCTCCACTCGGTAGCACTCGATGATGTCGCCGGCCTTCATGTCCTGGTAGTTCTCGAACGCCATACCGCATTCCTGTCCAGCGACGACTTCGCGTGCATCATCCTTGAAACGCTTGAGCTGCGACAACTTGCCTTGATGGACCACCACGCTGTCGCGGATCAAGCGAACGTTGGCACCGCGTTCGACCACACCGTCGGTCACGCGGCAACCGGCAACGTTGCCGACCTTCGAGACCTTGAAGACTTCGAGAATGACGGCGTTGCCGAGCATGGTTTCGCGCAGCGTGGGCGCGAGCAATCCCGACATCGCCTTCTTCACGTCGTCGACGAGGGCATAGATAATGTCGTAATAACGAATTTCGACGCCGGCTTGCTCGGCGGCTTCGCGGGCTTCCTTATTCGCGCGAACGTTGAAACCGATGACAGCGGCGCCCGAGGCCTCCGCCAGCGTGATGTCGGATTCGGTAATGCCGCCGGCTCCCGCAAATATGATGCGGGCGCCGACTTCGTCGGTGCCGAGCTTCTCCAGCGAGCCGACGATGGCTTCGATCGAGCCTTGCACGTCGCCCTTGATCACCAGGGGAAATTCCTTGCGGCCCGAGGTTTTGAGCTGACTCATCATCTGCTCGAGCGAGCCGCGCATGCCGGTCTGCCGCGCCGCCAATATGTCGCGCTTCTGTCGCGCGCGGTAATCGGCAATCTCGCGGGCGCGAGCTTCCGTTTCGACCGCAGCCAGCCGGTCGCTTGCCTCGGGTGTGCCGCTGAAGCCCAAAACTTCGACCGGCATCGAAGGGCCGGCCGCAACGACAGAGTGGCCGGAATCCGACAATAGCGCGCGCACGCGGCCCCATTCGGAGCCGGCCACGACAATGTCGCCGGGCTTTAATGTGCCGCGCTGCACGAGGACCGTCGCCACAGGGCCACGGCCACGGTCAAGTCGGGCCTCGATCACCGTGCCTTCGGCGGCTCGGTTCGGGTTGGCCTTGAGTTCGAGTAGCTCGGCCTGCAGTGCGATCATGTCGAGCAGCTTGTCGAGGTTGCGCTTTTCCTTCGCCGACACTTCGATTTCCAGAACGTCGCCGCCTAATGATTCGACCTGGATCTCATGCTGCAGCAGCTCCGTGCGCACGCGCTCCGGCTTGGCGTCCGGCTTGTCGATCTTATTGATGGCGACGATGATCGGCACCTTCGCCGCCTTGGCGTGATGGATTGCCTCCACGGTCTGCGGCATGACGCCGTCATCGGCGGCGACCACGAGCACGACGATATCGGTGATCTTGGCCCCGCGGGCACGCATGGCGGTGAAGGCCGCGTGACCGGGCGTATCGATGAAGGTGATCCGGCCGCCCGAGGGCGAGGTCACCTGGTAGGCGCCGATGTGCTGCGTGATGCCGCCGGCCTCGCCGGCCGCGACCTCGGTCGAGCGGATGGCGTCGAGCAGCGACGTTTTGCCGTGATCGACGTGGCCCATGATGGTGACGACCGGTGCGCGCGGAAGCAGGTTTGCCGGATCGTCCGGAGCATCGAACATGCCCTCTTCGACATCCGACTCGGCGACGCGACGCACGGTGTGACCAAGCTCCTCGGCGATGAGCTGGGCAGTATCGGCGTCGATCGTATCGGTGATCTTCGCCATGTGACCTTGCTGCATCAGGATGCGGATCACGTCGACCGCGCGCTCGGCCATGCGATTGGCCAGCTCCTGGATCGTGATCGTTTCCGGAATCGTCACTTCGCGGACGATCTCTTCCTTCGGCTCGCTGTCGCGGTGGCCGCTCATGCGCTGGACGCGGCG